>JAPLPA010000336.1 GCA_026400415.1 Afipia sp.
CCATGTGCACGTGCTGTGGAAGCGCGGTCTTCGCGGAGGTGGTACTCCGTGACCGACTGGAACCTAGGGGTGAATGCAATCACAGGTGGTTAACGGGCCCGCAGAAAACCAAGGGTTCTTTGGTGCTTCTGGCCGACCGGTAAGTTCCCGGCTAACGCGGTTCCATAAATTTGTGGAACTTTTGATAACGCCCCTGATTTCAAGGCGTTTTCCCCGCTTTCGCCCTGCCGATCCCCGTCACGTTTGCAGTTCATTCATCTATTAACGGCAGATTTGCCATGTCGGGCGCCGGCACCGCTGCGTATCGCTTTTGCCGGCTAGTAACGTCCCGGAGTAGAGTATGTAGGTATTGCGTAACTTCCGCGGTCATGCCGCGTTTCCCTTCATCGTCATTGGTGCTCTGCTGAGCCCGTTGGCCGCGATTGCAGCCAGCGATACGGATGCCGTCGCGGTAGTCGTCGATCAGGCTCGGGTCATCAAGTTGCCTGAGCGGGTGTCGACGATCGTTGTCGGAAACCCTTTGATTGCAGACGTTACCTTGCAGCCCGGCGGAATGGTTGTGGTGACGGGCAAAGGCTACGGCTCCACCAATATGATCGCAATGGATCGCACCGGCGCCGTGCTGGCCGATCGTTCGATCCAGGTCGAAGGCCCGACCGACAAGCTGGTCACGGTATTTCGCGGCGTCGACCGCGAGTCCTACAGCTGCACCCCGGTGTGTCAGCGTCGCGTGACGCTCGGCGACGGCTCAGAGTATTTCGACAAGGTCTTGGGCCAGACCGGCAATCTCAACGGTGCGGCTGGCGGCTCGGCTGGCGCGAAGCCATAAGCCCCTCGGCGGTCAATTCTGGTTAACAAACGGTTAACATCGGGCCGCGCCTTGTCGCGATCCGCAGCAAGCATTCGACAATCAATGTCGGCTAGTCTCGGCGGTAGCTATTTCATGCTGCTCCTGAGGAAACTCCGATGATGTCTCCCGCTGCCATCAACAGGTCGCTGCGACGCTTTCGCCGCAATCAGCGCGGGTCTGCGGCGGTGGAATTCGCATTCATCGCGCCGATGTTTTTCGCATTGATTTTTGCGATCATCGAATCGGCGCTGGTGTTTTTTGCAGGGCAGGTGCTTGAGACCGGCACGCAGGATTCCGCACGCTTGATGATGACACATCAGGCGCAGGATTCGGGAATGACACAGGCACAGTTCAAGACAGACCTCTGCAACCGCGTTGCAGTGCTGTTCGCTTGCGCTAACATTTATGTGGATGTGAAGACCTATACGTCGTTCTCGACGGTAACGATTACCGATCCCATCGATGGCAGCGGAAACTTCGTGAACAATTTCACCTATCAAAGCTCCAATCCTGGCGATACAGTTGTAGTCCGCGCTTTTTACCAGTGGCCGCTGTTCGTCACCAAGCTTGGCTACAACATCGCAAATATTGGCCGCGGAACAAGCACGCCCTATCGGCTCCTTGCAGCGACGGCGGCGTTCCAGGTCGAACCTTGACGGTTGAATCATGACGAAGATTGCAAGCATTAAATTCTGGATGAATCTGCAGGGTCACATTGCGCGCTTGAAGCGCGATAGCAGCGGCATGGCGGCGATCGAATTCGTCTTCATCGTGCCTTTGATGCTCGTGATCTTCTTTGGAACGATCGAGCTTTCCAACGGCGTTGCTGCCGACCGCAAGGTCACGATCACGGCGCGCACGCTCTCGGATCTGGTGTCGCAGAACACGAACGTCACCAATCTCAACATCACAAATTTCTTCACGATGGGATCGGCGATCATGACCCCCTATTCGGGCTCGCCGATGACCCTGCGGGTGTCGGCTGTCAGCATCAGTAGCACGGGTGTTGCGACGATTGCATGGAGCGACGGTCAAGGCATCGCCGGCCGCACGGTTGGATCGACCGTTACAGTCCCGAGCGGTCTCATTGTGAACAGTACGCAGCTGATCTGGAGTGAGATTGCCTACACCTACACACCGGCGGTTGGCTATGTGATGAAGAGTGCGGTGACACTGACCGATCAGTGCTACACACGTCCGCGTCAATCGACGAGCGTGACGCGTTCTGCGAGCTGACGCCCTGTTCTTTCCAACCGAAAATAAAAAAGGCCGCGCATGCGCGGCCTTTGTCACTATGTCGTTCGCCTGAGCTTTGCGACCGAAGCCGCAAAATCCAAATTAACCGGCGGCGCGGAGATTGTCGGCCGACGATTTGCCCGAACGGCGATCCGCTACGATTTCGTAAGAGATCTTCTGGCCTTCGCGCAGTGTTCCAAGACCAGCACGTTCAACCGCGCTGATGTGGACGAACACGTCATTTCCGCCGTCATCCGGCTGAATGAAACCGAAACCCTTGGTCGCGTTAAACCACTTCACTGTTCCCATGCTCACGGGGGTAGTCCTTCTCAAGTAGATAGATAGAAGCCCATCCCGAATTGGCTGAAATGGGCCGGTGAGATCGAAATTTGGAAGAGGTCGTCAGCGTTAAACCGGCTGTACCGGTGGCGTGCATGTCGTCCGGCCGAAGATCGATTTTTCAATATTACGTGAACTGACGCCTCAAAACAATCCTGAGGCGACCCGTTTTTTTATTCTTGCCGGGCTGCTGACGTGCGGCGAAATCGCGCGCGGCCTAAGTCACCGCGTGCGATCGCTCTGTCGTCAGAATGGCTGGACTATCGGCGGCGAAACTGACCGCGCGGCGGCGTTCCGCGTGGAGGCCCACCGCTTGGACGCTCGTCCTTGTGACGGAAAATCAGCCGGCCCTTTTCAAGATCATAGGGCGACATCTCGATCGTCACGCGGTCGCCCGCCAGCGTCTTGATGCGGTTTTTCTTCATCTTTCCCGCCGTATAGGCGACGATTTCGTGTCCGGCGTCGAGCTGAACGCGATAGCGCGCGTCGGGAAGAATTTCTGTTACGAGTCCTTCG
>JAPLPA010000103.1 GCA_026400415.1 Afipia sp.
AGGCCGCCGATGAAGCACCGCCGCAGGCATCGCCAATCCCCTATACGGACATCACGCAAAAATTCAGCAAGCTGGTGGGTGAAGGCGAAGGAGATTTCGATGCGCCTGCGGCGAGCGCTGCCAACATCTCACTCGAATCAGCCAAAGCATTGAGGGAACACCTCAACACCTGTTCCGTTCTGCCGAAATCGATTTCACCGACGGACAATGTCAAAATCGTTTTACGCGTTTCGCTCCTGCCGAATGGCAATCTCGCCAAGGAACCGCTCCTGATTCAAGCGAGCGCATCGGAGAAAGGACCAGCACTTATCAAAAGCGCAACCGACGCGATGCTTGCCTGCCAGCCGTATAGCGCGCTACAGGCAGACAAATACAACGAATGGAAAATCTTGGATTTGACCTTTACCCCGAAGGATTTCAAAGGCGGATAGAAGTTCGAATCCACGAATTGGCAGCTATTTCGACCGCAAAATCGGCCCTAAAACCTTGACTTTGGAGGGTTCGAAGCTAGGTTGCCGCCAAATGCGGGCCGACGTCTTGGGCCTGCTGCCGATTCCCACATTTGAGGTTCTGTTCATGGCCAAAGCGGTCACCATCAAGGTCAAGCTGGTCTCGTCGGCCGACACCGGCTTCTATTACGTAGCGAAAAAGAACTCGCGCACCATGACCGACAAGCTCGTCAAGAAGAAGTACGACCCGGTCGCCAAGAAGCATGTCGAGTTTCGCGAAGCGAAGATCAAGTAACGAAATCAGTATATTAGCAGATAAAATCGACTGATTTAACGGAGCCTTACGGCTCCGTTTTGCGTTTGACGTGCTAGAACGCGTTGAACGAGGGAACCTGCCTTATGGCGGATCAGCATCGCATCGTGATTGTCGGCGCAGGCTTCGGCGGACTGGAGGCAGTGCATCGCCTCGCTGGAACGCCGGTCAAAATCACCCTGATCGACCGGCGCAATCATCACCTGTTCCAGCCGCTGCTCTATCAGGTGGCAACCGCGTCGCTGGCCACTTCCGAAATCGCATGGCCGATCCGGCATCTGCTGCGCAATCGGCCCGAAGTGACGACGCTGCTTGCAACCGTGACAGGCGTTGACGCCAACTCGCGCCGTGTTCTGCTTGAGGGCGGGGATTCAGTACCTTACGACACGCTCATTCTCGCAACCGGCGCGCGTCACGCCTACTTCGGTCACGACGAATGGGAGCCCTATGCGCCGGGGCTGAAGACACTTGAGGATGGCACCACTATCCGCCGCCGTCTCCTGCTTGCCTTCGAGCGCGCCGAGCGTGAAAGCGATCCGCAACGGCGCGATGCACAACTCACCTTTGTGGTCATCGGCGCGGGTCCGACAGGTGTCGAGCTTGCGGGCACCATCGCGGAATTGGCCAAGGTGACGATGCCGCCGGATTTCCGAAACATTGACACGCGGAAAGCGCGCGTCGTTCTGATCGAGGCTGGGCCGCGCGTGCTTGCAGGCTTCGCCGAGGATTTGTCGGCTTACGCACAACGCTCGCTTGAAGAATTTGGTGTCGAAGTTTTCTTAGGCAAGGCTGTTTCCGAATGCACCGCCGATGGCGTCGTCTATGGCGGCAAAAAGCTTGAAGCCAAAACCATTCTCTGGGCTGCGGGCGTGCGTGCATCCCCCGCCGCCGAATGGCTGGGCGCACCATCCGACCGTGCGGGCCGGCTGGCGGTCGCAAACGACCTCCCCGTGCCGGGCCATCCTGACATCTTCGCGGTCGGCGATACCGTGGCGATTTCAGCGCCCGACGGCTCGCCTGTGCCGGGGATCGCGCC
>JAPLPA010000574.1 GCA_026400415.1 Afipia sp.
CTTCAGCGGTCTATTTGAAGCGAAGATGACGCCGTTGCAGTCCCGCTTCTTCCGGATAGTCCTTCGTTCGATAGTCACTGCGTCGGACAAACCTACCCTCGCAACCCTTCGCAATATTTGCCAGAGCGGCTACGAAGGACAAATCGATGTCACGAAGCTATCCGAAGAAGACCGCAACTTTTTTTTGAAGGAGTTCAAGACCAAGACCTATGCCGAAACGTCAAACCAAGTGCTGTGGCGCCTCGGTCTTCTCCTCGACAATCCGGTTTTCCGCGACATGTTCACCGCTCCGACCACCAAGGTCGACATGGGCAAACTGATGGATAGCCGCAAAATCATCCTTATCAATAATTCCAAAGCAATTCTTGACGATGCAGGTGCTGAATTCTTCGGCCGCTTCTTCTTAGCGCTTGTCCGGAGCGCCGCTCAGCAGCGTGCGCTTCAAAAGCCTGCCGACAAAGTCCCGGTATATTTCTACATGGACGAGTGCCAGAGCGTCATTAGTCGGGACGACAACATTGCGACCATTATCGACGAATGCAGGTCGCAGAAAATCGCGCTGATAATGGCGCATCAGCGCGTAGCCCAAATTACGTCGAGTAATGTGCTCGACGCACTATCTAATTGCGCCATTCGCTTCGCAAACAGCGATGAAGACGCCCGTTACTTGGCGCCGCGCTTCCATGCCGACCCGGAATTTCTTCGCCAGCCGCGCGGTTCGTTTGCGGCCTATATCCGCGATATGACCGACACGGCCGTATCCTTACAGGTCCCGAGCATCAAACTCATCGACTACGAACGCACCTCTTCCGAGGTTTACAAAATGCTGCTTGCGCGCATTCGCACCGACTATTGCCACGAGCAAGCAACCCCGAGCCCGCCGCTTCCGCCAACGGACCCACCGCCTGCATCACCTCGCTCGAAACGGGAAGTCTCTGAAGAGTTTTCTACCACCCCCACCAAATACTAGGAGTACGTTATGGACCCTGTACTGAAATATCCTCTCATCATCGTCGGCTTTCTCGCCCTTATCTTCATTCCGATGATCGGGTTCTCTTACGTCCTAACAGAACACCCTTTCATTTTTGTCGCTATCGTGGGCGTCGTCGGATTTTTCCTCTATCGACGCTTTACAAAAGTTCGCTTTAAATGACGTGATACCATAGCGCCACGGGTCGGCACACGGTGCTGCAAGGCGCCGTATACGAACCTTTGCGCGGCGTTTAATTTTTTCCCATACCGTTTCTATGGAGACCAAGCGATCCCGGTTCATTGCAACGCCTAGTGGACGCCCTACGCGCGTCACGCCGAAGGATATTGACGTTCTCACCCTCCTTCAGCGCTTCCGCTATCTGCCGAGCAACTATGTCGCTGCCCTGCTTGGCTGGACGGGTGAGTATTACAAAGACGTGCTCGCCAAGCTCCGCCACGAAGCCGGCCTTATTGAATGTCCGAACGGATCGTGGGCCGCGGCGAACGCCCGCTACCGCCCCGCCGTCTACGGCCTTACCCGCAAGGGCGAGCGCCTGCTGAAAGATCGCGGGCTCTGGGTTCCCCACAGCAAGACTGTCAACGACTTCAATCACGAGCTGATGGTCTGCCTTATCCAGGCATCTTTCGAACTTGGCGCGAAAGAGCACGGCCTCAAGCTCATCACGGCCGACAACATTCTCACCCACGCATCCTGCCCCCGCGAGCGCCGGTACGAATCTAACCCGTGGGTGGTGCCGGTGTCGTTCGAGTTCAACAAGCACAAAGTTGAGAAGACCGTGGAGACGGACGGCGCCTTCTTCGGCCTGGCGC
>JAPLPA010000104.1:0-1203 GCA_026400415.1 Afipia sp.
AACTGGGCCGAATTCAACCACGATATCCCGCATAACAATTCCATATTGAACGACGACGATTGCCAAAAGGGTGCGTTATGGCCGATTCCAATGGGCACAAGGACCCACAGACATCCGCGCAGGACAACGCTGTGCCTGCGAACGATAAGGAACCGGTGGTCTCCAAGCCGTACGTCATGCCTGACGATCCGGAAGAAGGTTCGGTCGAGGCGCTGACCAAGGATGTGGCGGACGCCAAGGACAGGATGCTTCGTACGCTGGCCGAGATGGAAAATCTCCGCAAGCGCACGCAGCGTGAAGTGGCTGATGCGCGGACTTACGGCATTTCGGGTTTCGCCCGCGACGTGCTCGACATCGCCGACAATCTCCAACGCGCATTGGATGCCGTGCCGGTCGAAGCGCGCGAGGCCGCCGATCCCGGTCTCAAGGCGCTGATCGAAGGCGTCGAGTTGACGGAGAAGTCATTGCACAAGACGCTGGAAAAAAACGGTGTCTCGAGGCTCGAGCCGCTCGGCGAAAAGTTCGATCCGAATTTCCATCAGGCGATGTATGAGGTGCCGGATTCCACGGTGCCGTCAGGCACGGTGGTTCAGGTTGTGCAGGCCGGCTATACGATCGGTGAGCGCATCCTGCGGCCGGCTCTCGTTGCCGTCACCAAGGGCGGCGCGAAACCTGCACCGACACCCGCGCATGATTCCACCGCATAAAGAATTTGCGGCGTAAGATTTATTTCGGCCCAACGCCGTCGCGCACAGCCCGAAAGCGTGGAAACGCCTTCGGCCATTCGGTCGTCGTCGAACTTGCGATGATGCGAAGCGTTGCACCGCTGCCGAAGCGAAGCCATTGCACAACCGAAACTGGCGTGTCGTCTTTCCCGGTGACAGCCTCTACGCGCGTCTCGTAGCCGGGCGTGCTGTCGATGCGGATTGGCTCGTTCGACGTCAGGCGCATGTTGCGCAAACCAGGAATTGCGCGAGCCGCCTGCTCTGCCAATCGTCCACGCTCATCCGCTGACGCGGCACTGGCCGTAATGGTGCCGATCACCATGTAGGGCGCGCCGTCCAGCTGCGTATCTTCGGTTCCGTCCGTCAGCAGCACGGATGCGCGCATCGCAAGCAGCCGAACGGTCTTAAATCCGCTGAGCTCGCCGACCTTGAACGGCAACAGGCTCAGTTGTTCTTCGACCGGCACGTCTTTTCGCAA
>JAPLPA010000104.1:1244-2083 GCA_026400415.1 Afipia sp.
CGCAATGTCACGGACGACAGCATCTTGCGCGTCGTTTCGTCGGAGTGAGCTTTCGCCGCACCCTCGCGCATCTGGGCAATGACGTAGGCGGAAAACGTGTCGCCCTGTGCGATCACCGAATAGGTTTTAAACGTCGCATCGCCTTCTTTGCGGGATTCGACGGTGAGATAAGCATCGCCTGCGGTGGTCTTGAACTGTTCGACCTTGTTGCCGTCGCCAACCGGCTTGCCTTCCTTGAAGGCGGTCTCCACAGCCGTGAAAGCAGCTGGCGGAATTTCCGCGATCCCGACCTTGACGGTCTTGTCTTCGGTATCGAAACCCAAAAATTCCTTCGAGACCACAAGCCCGTCGAGCGGAACGATGCCGACGCGCGAACTGGGCGGAAAAACCACATCGGCGGCGTGGGCTGCAACACTGACGCTCAACACGGAAGCAACGGCGGCAAGACGCAAAAAATGTTTCATGGAACCTGACTGCTGACTGAATGGGGCCGTTCGATGGTCGGTCGGCCGATTTGCGGCGGGACTGTTTCCGTGCCTGACCAACAGATCAAGGGTCTATTTGATGCAGACACAAAAACACCGGCGAGAAATTACCGCTCCTTAAAGGTTTTGCGTCATTTCAGGTGGGATGACGGATCACATTCTGATGAGGGCTCCGGCGCCGGCCAACGGGTTCGCGCGCTGGCTCGCGGTATATTTGCCCCCCTCGCTCGGCACGAATGAGCGCCCTGTCTATCGCGACGTTCTTGTTTTCGGCGTGGCGTTGTTTGGCCTTACCGCCATCGCCTATGTGGCGACGATTTCGTGGGGCGGCACCATTCCGCGCGACGGCACTTC
>JAPLPA010000296.1:0-2762 GCA_026400415.1 Afipia sp.
TAGCGCGAAACGCATCCAATCCCTTGGCCTTGACGACGTCGTATCCGTTCTTGGCTATCACATAAGCGCATTGCCAATAATCAGTACGGTCCAGCATCACCATCATCTGCCCGGCCTGCAAACGGGCGAATACGCTGTCGGTCGAGCCCTTCGGTTTTCCGACGCGAAACCACAGCACATCCATGGGCGCGCCAATGTCGTTCACCACCATCTCGGCCTGATCGCGCATGAGCGAGTGACGCCCATCGCAGGCGACCGTCAGATCGGCAGTGATGGATAGCGGCCCATTTTCGGTTTCAGCGACGATGCCGGTGACGCGGTCGCCGTCCTTCAATAGCTTGACGGCTTCGGCCTTCTTCATCACCTGAAGGTTCGAAAAACGCCCGCCTTTTTCATCGATGAAGTTCAGAAAATCCCATTGTGGCATGAACGCAATGAACCGGCACGGCGTATTGAGCCGCGACATATCGGCAAGCCGGATCGATGTCGCGCCGATCAGGCCGTTCATCTGCACAACTTCATCATGCGGAATTTTCAGGAAATCTTCGAGCAAGCCAAGTTCCTGCATCACCTTCATCGTCGATGGATGAACTGTGTCGCCGCGAAAATCTCGAAAGAAGTCCGCATGTTTTTCAAGTACGACGGTTTTGATTCCCGCGCGACCAAGAAGGTAGCCGAGCATCATGCCCGCGGGACCGCCGCCCACGATGCAGCATTGGGTGACGAGAGATTTGTCCGCTTTGCTCGAAATTCCATCGACCATGATTATTCTGTTCATTGCCGCTTGAAGGATTTAATCTCGGATACGCTGCCGTCCTGATAGGTCAGTTCTACCGACACCATCTTCGTGGTCGGCAAAATCTTCAAATAAGGCTGGTAGTTTTCCGGCATCGCCGATGGGTCTTTCGGGTTGCACGGCGGCAATTTGACAATTTGCGAAGGCGTGGTCGTGTCGATACCGATGCGCATCTCACGCACGGCGCAGCGATAGGAAAGAATCTGAGAGTAGTAAACCAGCGGTCCGCTGTAGCCGCCGAACGCCAGCCAGCTTGTCGACGTCATGTCGAGCAGCTTGCGGTGACTATTGATAAGCGCTGCATCGGGATCGAACTTGATCGGAAACGGCCCTTTCATGTCGCCCGTCGGATCGACATAGCGAACTTGAATGACGCCGGCCGGTGCATCATTCGGCAGTTCGATCGACGGATTGGGCATGCGTCGTCGCGTCCGTGGATCGATCGTGTCGAGAAATCCGGTTTCCTTGAACTCTCCACTATCGCCTATGCGCCACGAGATTCCGAGCGGCGCGTCTGCCAGTGAAAACGTCACCGACCATCCGCCATTGTGCCGCATAAATCCTGCAATCGGCGCATCGCCATCACTGGCGCCGGTGATTGCGCTCGGCGGCGTCACTGGCAACGCTGCGACTTGAGGCAGGACCTCGATGGCGCGTTCACCGTCTTTCAGGGTTGCAACACAAAATCGCCGACGATCTGATCGTAGTAAGCCGGGGTCTGCAGCCGATTGGCGGCGGCCGTCATGTTGCGCACATCGGTTTGGGTGCGTTTGGCGATCTGCACCAGATTGGCACCTGGTTGCACGAGTTCATGCACGAAGTTGCGCGTGAAGACCGAATTTGCATTGTTGTCGTTATCCGACAGCCGATCGAGCGCCGTCTGTTTGGCGCCGGCTGAAAAAACGACAAACACACCTTCAGGCGGCGTCATCGCGGCAAGTCCGCCATTGCCGCCAATGGCACGCGTGCCGGTGCCCTCGAACGGATTGTTGCGGCAGGCATCGAACACAAAAATCGAAGTCCGCGCGCCACGCGACTGAAATCGCGAGATCACGCGCTCGGCAGCGAACGCGCCGTCGCGGATCAACTCTTCCTGACCTTGTGTGACGGCTGCAATGTCTGTCGGCAGCAGATAATTCTGGCTGGCCACTTCGAAGCCGTGACCCGCAAAGAAGAAAAACGCAGTGTCGCCGGGTGCGATCATCTGATCGAACGCCAGCATGGTTTCGCTAAATGCCTTGCGCGTCTGATTTTCCGCGAACAACACATTGAAGCCGAGTTGCTTGAGCGTATCGCCCATCACGCGCGCGTCGTTCACAGCTTTGCGTAACGCCGGAATGTTTCGGTAGTCATTGTTTCCGATAACGAGTGCAACGCGCTTTTCGGCATACGCAGGTGTGCTGCCGATCATACCCGTCGCAGACGCCGACAATGCCATTGCGGCGAGCATCCAGAACTTCTTCATCGCAAACTTTCCGTCTGTGTTTTGGATTTTAGCCGATGGCCAGTATGGCATGGGTCGCGGCGACACGGCAGGCGGTTCGTTCGCCCGCCCGGTTCACCGCCCGCGCATACCTTGGCTGGCGATTAAAGCCTCGATAAAGCCTTGGCAGGTTAAGGTTTTTCGCGGCTTTCGCGGCGTATTTCATTGACTTTAACCGTTTCGCGCCTATGTTCCCCAGCAACGCGGCCAGAATCGAAACGCGATGATCTGGTCAGCCGCCTGTCGGCGAATATGCCCTCCCCGTGCCCTAAAGCGTGCCGTTCCGGGGTGAGCGCGACAGCCACTTTTTCAAGAGTCCGAACGGCGATTTCGACTAGAGGCTCAATGTCCTTTTCCAATCTCGGTTTGTCCGACAAGGTTCTCGCCGCCGTGGCGGCCACCGGTTACACCACCCCCACCCCGATCCAGGAACAAGCCATTCCGCACGTCCTTGCGCGCAAAGACGTTCTCGGAATTGCCCAG
>JAPLPA010000296.1:2780-7315 GCA_026400415.1 Afipia sp.
CTGCCGCCTTCGTTCTTCCAATGATTACGCTGCTTGAAAAAGGCCGCGCGCGCGCATTGATGCCGCGCACCCTTATTCTGGAGCCGACCCGCGAACTGGCAGCACAAGTCAAAGAGAATTTCGATAAATACGGCGCAGGCCAGAAACTCAACGTCGCGCTTCTGATCGGCGGCGTTTCGTTCGGCGATCAGGACTTAAAATTATCGCGCGGCGTCGATGTGCTGATCGCGACGCCGGGCCGCCTGCTCGATCACACCGAGCGCGGCAAGCTGCTTCTCACCGGCGTGGAATTGCTGGTGATCGACGAAGCCGACCGCATGCTCGACATGGGATTCATTCCCGACATCGAACGTATCTGCAAGTTGGTCCCCTTCACGCGACAGACTTTGTTCTTCACGGCGACGATGCCGACTGAAATTCGCCGCATCACCGAAACCTTCCTGCATAATCCAGTGAAGGTCGAAGTCTCCAAGCCTGCTTCGACCGCCGTCACGGTATCGCAGTCGCAAGTGTCTGTCGGTCGTGAACCGCATGACAAGCGCGAAGCACTTCGGCAATTGCTGCGCGACGCCAAGGATCTGCAGAACGCCATCATTTTCTGCAACCGAAAGCGCGAAGTGGCTCTGCTCTACAAAGCATTGCAGAAGCATGGCTTCAGCGTCGGCGCATTGCACGGAGATATGGATCAATCGGCGCGCACCGCGTCGCTGGATCAATTCCGCAAGGGTGAGTTGCCGTTGCTGGTTGCCTCCGACGTCGCCGCACGCGGCCTCGACATTCCGGAAGTTAGCCACGTTTTCAACTTCGACGTGCCGCATCATCCCGATGACTATGTCCATCGCATTGGCCGCACTGGCCGCGCCGGACGTCTCGGTACCGCAATCTCGCTGGTCTCGCCTGCGGATCAAAAATCAGTCTTGGCAATCGAAAAACTGATTGGGCAGCCGATTGCTCACGCAAATGTCGAGATCGTTCCGACTGAAGCAGGACCTTCACAGCCCGCGATTCATCACGAGGCCGCTGGCGAAGAGCGCAAGCCACGTGGAGATCGCCAGCGCACGCGCGGTGGCCGTGGCAAGTCAAAACACGGTCCGAAACCTAGCGGCCATACGTCGCCCAAATCGGCTCCGGTCGCTGCCCAGCCACCATCCATTGGTCGTACGGCATCCGCCGCAACGCCTCGCGATCACCACGCGGAGCCCGCAGATCATTCGCATCTGCCTGCCTTTCTGCTGCGACCGGTCAAGGCACGCGGTTAACCAAGCCTTCCCCTTCGGTAACGGTCATGGAACCCGTTTACGGGTCGTTCATTCTCGTCCCTTAATTTGATCGCGATATTTTTATCTATTTCGCGAAGTAAGGAAGATGGGCAGAAGCCTGTCTCGGGGACACGGAACGTGATTGGCCTCCTTGAAGAACATGAACGCACGATGGCGTTCGCAGAAGTCGCTTTGGGTCAAATCCGGTCCTTGCGCCAGACAGCAGTGCCGCGAAATTACGAGATCTGGTACGTTTACGCGACCGGTTACAATTCGGCGCTGAACAAGATCATCAACGAAACATTGGCGCGGAACGGCAAGCTGTCCGAGGCCGAACTTGAACAAATCTACGAAACCTATCTTTCCCAGATCAAAACCACAGAGCGTATCGACCAGGTTGGCTCGCGAGTCATCAACGAGATCGATGACGTGATGACGCTCATCACAGATGCGCTGGGAATGACCACGAATTTCGGCGACAGCCTCGAAGGCGCGACAGCGAAACTCGACAAGGCCAAGGATCGCGATCAGATCAAGGCCGTTGTGGAGGCGCTCGTCGTCTCCACGCGCGAAATGCAGGAAACAAACAAGGCGCTTGAATCGCGCCTCACCGCGTCAAAGCAGGAAATCGGAAGTCTCCAGCAAAGCCTCGAAGCTATCCGCGTCGAAAGTCTGACCGATCCGCTGACATCGCTTGGAAATCGAAAATTCTTCGACCGCGCTATTGAGGGCGCCGTAGAGCACGCCGCCGCGACGGGCGAGCCGCTATCGCTCCTGATGCTCGATATCGATCACTTCAAATCTTTCAACGATAATTACGGCCACCTTACTGGCGATCAAGTGCTGCGTCTGGTTGCAATGTCGGTGAAGCAGACCATCAAGGGCCAGGATATCACCGCGCGCTACGGCGGCGAGGAATTCGCGGTCGTGTTACCGAATACGGCGCTACGGCAGGCGCTGACGGTCGCCGACAACATCCGCCGTGCCGTGATGTCTAAACAGCTCAAGAAAAAATCCACCGGCGAGATCCTTGGTCGTGTCACCATTTCGATCGGCGTGTCGATGTTGCAGCCGGGCGACGACACCGATTCGTTGATCGAGCGCGCCGACGCCTGTCTCTATGCGGCCAAACGCAACGGGCGCAATCGCGTCATCTGCGAAGCAGACCCCGAATTCTCGCCAGCCGACCGCGTTCAGGTGGCCTAACGTTTTTTCTGCAGGGTTTTTTTGAATTTTTCTTTGGGTTTCGCAACTTCGCGCGGTGCTCTTGATACCCTGGCGACAGCCTTTGCCGATTTTCTCTTCTTCGGCTTCTTTGCTGCCGCGCGTTGAGCAGCAACAACAGCCTCCCGCGCCCAGATCGCGAGTTCTTCCGGATCGTCGTAAAGCCGTTCAGGCAAGTGCCAATACGACTTCACCACAACCGTCTTGCTTTTGGTGTCGTATTGAAACGGCTTTGAGCCTTCGGCTTCGTATTTCGCAACCGATTGCTCATCGACGCGGAAAATCACCCCGCCGCGCAACGCCATGGCGAAATTCACGCCATCCGCCGCCACGCCATAACCGCTGAACATGCGGCGAAGCGTGACAGGACCAAACTCAGAAAACAGTTCGAGGATAAAATCGCGGTCCATACCACAGGACCGCCCGCGTTAGCCGTCGATCTTGGCAGCGGTCAACTGGACCGACTCGCCGCAACCGCACGCACCGGTCTGGTTCGGATTGTTGAAGATGAACTGCGCCTGCATCTTGTCGGCTTTGTAGTCCATCTCGGTACCGAGCAGAAACAGCACCGCCTTCGGATCAACGAGAACCTTCACGCCCTTGTCTTCGACCACTTCGTCGTTCGGGCGAACTTCGTGGGCGTACTCGACAGTATAGGATTGGCCGGCGCAGCCGCCATTCTTGATGCCGACACGAAGACCCACAATGTCCGAATCCGCGCGCGACGAAAGCTCTTTTACACGCGACGCAGCCGCTTCGGTCAGGCGCATGACCTGAGGCCGCGGACGTACTGCCGACTTTCCGGCGGGATCTGGAGTGTTTGGCGTCATAGCAGTCATTTGGTCATTTCCTGCGGCGGTTCAAGCCGATGTTCGTAGGATATTACAGGCCGAATCGTAAACGTCGCCACCTCACCACATATTGAGAACGAGGCGAGCCTCGTCGGACATCCGGTCCGGGGTCCATGTCGGCTCCCAAACGACCGCCACGCTGACCGGGCCGACGCCTGCGACACTGGCGACGGCGTTCTCGACCATGGTCGGCAACTCACCGGCCGCTGGGCAATTCGGCGTCGTTAGGGTCATCTGCACGTCCACCGAACGGTCGTCCTTGATATCGACCTTGTAGATCAGACCGAGTTCGTAGATGTCAGCCGGGATTTCCGGGTCGAACACGGTTTTGAGGGCGGCCACGATGTCGGTGCCGAGTCGTTCGGTTTCTTCCGGTGGCAACGCCGACTGCGTATCGAACTTCCGAGGCGCTTCGGTCGCTTGAATGGTATCGCTCATGAGAACAACTCCCGCGCCTTGATGAGTGCTGCTGGAAGCTGATCGACGTCAGCCCGCGTATTATACATGCCGAACGAGGCGCGGCAGGTCGCCGTAACATTGAATCGTTCCAGAAGCGGCATGACGCAATGCGTTCCCGCGCGCACCGCGATTCCGCCCCGGTCGATCACGGTCGCGACATCGTGAGGATGCGCGCCCTTCATCTCGAATGAAATCACCGGTCCCTTATCTTTCGCGGTTCCGATGATGCGGAGCGAATTGATTTCGCGCAGCTTGCCGGTCGCGTATGTCAAAAGATCATGCTCGTGTTTGGCGATGCGTTCCTTGCCGATCGAATTCACATAATCTATCGCAGCACCAAGCCCGATGGATTCGACAATCGCAGGCGTGCCCGCTTCGAACTTGTGCGGCGGGTCGCCGTAAGTGACCCAGTCTTTCGCGACTTCGCGGATCATTTCGCCGCCGCCATTGTAGGGGCGCATCGCAACTAGACGATCATATTTCGCATACAGCACGCCGATGCCGGTCGGCCCGTAGAGTTTGTGACCGGTGAAAACGTAAAAATCGCAATCGATATCCTGCACATCGATTGCTAGATGCACCGCCGCCTGGCTGCCGTCGACCAGCACGGGGATGCCGCGCACATGCGCCAGTCGTGTAACTTCTTTCACGGGCACCATCGTGCCGAGCGCATTCGACATCTGCGTGATCGCGACGAGCTTCGTTTTCGCCGTCAGCAGTTTTTCGAACTCATCGATCAGGA
>JAPLPA010000407.1 GCA_026400415.1 Afipia sp.
TCAAGCGCCGAGCGGACACTGACGCCGGTGTCCTCGGATTCGATGGATGTTGCGCCGAGCATGAACCGGCCGTTGCCGCGCGGAATGATATAGAGCGGCCAGCGCGGGTGAATGAGACGCACAGGGCGCGCAAGTTGAACTTCGTCCGTCTCGACCACGATCATCTCGCCTTTGACGCCGCGCAGATCTGGAAACTTGTCGCGCGCCGACAAGCCACGGCAATCGATCACGACGCCTGACTTCAATTCATCTGGCGCAACATTGCTGCCGAATTCGACACGCGCGCCCGCCGCGATCAGTTTCTCATGCAGCCGCGGCAACACTGAGCGCGGCTCCACATGGCCTTCGCCAGAAAAAAACAAAGCATCGCGAAAACGCCCGTCGAGCGACGGTTCGAGTTTTGCCACGCCGTCCTTATCGAGACGTTCATAGTCGGTCGTGAGTTTTGCGAAGCGGTCGAAGTCCGAGCGATCGCGCGGATGCGCCACCACCAGCGATCCGTTGAACGCAGTCTCAGGCAATACTTCGCGCCACAGATCGAGCGAACGGATGCCGAGGCGCGCGATGAGAGGCTCGGAGGTTTCGCGTTCGCACCATGGTGCCAGCATGCCGCCGGCAAAGTGACTCGTCGCTTGCGTCATCGCGGACGTGCCGCGTTCATGCAGCGTGACGTCGTAACCCGCGCGCGCAAACGCCAGCGCCTGCCACGTGCCGGCAATGCCGGCGCCGACAACATTTACGGAAGCGTCCCCTTTCGGGGTTTGCGTACTCTGAAACATCCCTGTCCCTTCGCCGGCATGACCCGGATCAGGTTCAAAGGGTCACCGCGCAACTGCGGTATCTCAGCTCCACGCCGGAGCCCCCCTCGGAACGGCCTTTATGTTATGCGCGAAGGGGCCGGTGTCAATGTTTGCGCAATGAATTCACTGCAAATTGGCCGGAACGCACACATTTGCGCAGCGATCTGCGCCGCGTCCACGCCGGAAGCACTCTTATATGCCGATCACCACAGCCGACAATGCCTTTCGCGTACGTTCCACGCCGGGGATGCTGCCACTCTATGTCGGCCTCGGCGTCTATGCGCTGCTGTTGGTCGCGGGCAACCGGCTGCTGGCCGATCCTGACACCTACTGGCAGATTACGATCGGGCAGTGGATTTTCGATCATCGCGCGGTTCCCGTCAGCGACATTTATTCGTTCACTTTTACCGGCAAGCCGTGGATCTCGACGCAGTGGCTCGCGCAACTGTTTTACGGGCAGGCCTATGCGATTGGCGGTTGGGCTGGCGTCGTAGTGCTGACCGCGCTGCCGATTGCGCTGACCTTTGGAATTCTGGCGCGGTTTCTGGAACGGCGCGTCGGCGAAATCGCGACATTAATCTTGCTGTCGATTTCATTCGCGATTGCGCTTCCTCATCTGTTGGCGCGACCGCATGCACTCGCACTGCCTGTGATGGTGGCGTGGGTGGGCACATTGTTGTCGGCGTCGGAGCGTCGCGAAGCGCCGTCGTTCTGGTTGATCGTGTTGATGGCGCTGTGGGCGAATCTTCACGTGCGCTCGACGCACTGGTCAACGCAAAGACGCCGTGGCGCAAAGACCTCGCGCTGGGCTGGGCGGGCTTTGGCTTTGCGGCGCTGGTCGCGAGTTGTTTGACGCCCTACGGATGGAATTCGCTGCTGGCCGCGCAGAACATTCTCAATCTTGGCGATGCGCTGGCGATCATCCGCGAATGGGCACCCGCGAATTTTTCGAGTTTCGGTTTGTTCGAGGCGTGTATTTTGGGCGGGCTTGCGCTGGCACTGATGACCGGTGTGACGTTTCCGCCGGTGCGGATTGTTCTGTTGCTCGGACTGGTGCACATGGCGCTGGCGCATGTGCGCAATGCCGATGTGTTCGCGCTCATCACGCCGATGGTGCTGGCCGCGCCATTGGCTGCGCGCTTTAAGAATTTGCGGGATGCGTCGCGGGATGCTGCATTGTCTGCACGCATGCTGGCGATGCCGATTGTTGTCGCGACAATTCTCACAGCGACGATTCCCACGCTCACCAGTTACGCGCCGAATGCGTGGATCTCGCCATCCGCCGCGGTGTCGATCCTCAAGTCATACAATCCCAAGCGCGTGTTCAACGACTACGATCTCGGCGGCTATCTGATCTGGCGCGGCGTGCCGACCTACATCGACGGCCGCACGGAATTATACGGCGAAGACTTCATGGTCGAGCATAACGCCGCGAGTGCGTTGGCAAAGCCGATGCGGTTTTTCGAATTGCTGAAGGACTACAACATCGACGCCACAATCCTGCGCAGACAAACCGCAGGATCGAAACTGCTGGATCGGTTGCCCGAATGGCAGCAAGTCTATGCCGATGATGTCGCGGTGGTTCATATCCGCAAGGCGGCCTTTCCTGCATTTAAGCCATCGCAAAAATAAAGCCGGCTCGATTGGAGCCGGCTTCAGTGTCGTTAAGTCATCATTCTTATTGGTGATGGCGGTGATGGCGATGGACGCGATGATGCCGCACAGGGCGCTCCTGCGCGAAAGCATCGAATAGGCTTGGCTGTTGCACCGCTGATGCCTGCTGCGTCTCAAGCTGACCCTGACGCTTCGCCGCGTAGTAATAACCGGCAGCGTAATAACGCACCGCCTGATCCTGATTGCCGTGTGCTGCCTTATAGGCGCCGGCAAGATACTTCACCGCGTAGGTGAGGTTGGTGTTCGGATCGAGCAATCCTTCAGCGGTGCCGGTGTAGCCGAGGCCACGCGCGGTGCCGAGACGAATCTGCATCATGCCGTAATTGCCCTTGCTGATCGCGCGCGGCTGATAGCGGCTCTCGCGCATGATGACGCGATGCACGAGTTCAACGGGAACTCCATTGGCGGCGGCATGACTTGCCACCATCGAGGAATATTCGTTCTGCTGCGCAGACGCGGGATGAATCAGCAATAACGCCGCAGCTGCGGCGAGCAGTGGTGCCTTCATGTCGTTGTGCCTTGATCGGGAGGAATGGAATCTCGGCGGACGACGATGTCGGCGCGAGGCGAATCAGCCGGGCTCAAAGCCAGCGGCGCATGCGGGCCATTTCGGATTCAAATGTGCGCAGATTGTGACGCTCTCGCACCGTGAGCGAATAGCTGCTCTGCTGACGGTCACGAAATGTGTCGATTGTATTGCAGCGTGAATCGCTCAGCTGGTTCTATCAATCGCGAAAGGAGTGCTCGGCGAAAGCTATTGCAGATTAGGCAACGATGTCACCGAAACATTTATCGAGCCTTCGGCCTGCGCGATAACACGCAGCGTGTCCGAGTCGAAGGCGATGCTGTCAAGCCGGATAGCTGCAACGGATGCCTCGACGCGGATGCCCTGATCGTTTTTGCGGAAATCGGAGACAATGCTCGCGATTTTCTGCTGTGCATTGGCGGCGAAACTTTTCAGGTCGATTGTTGCGCGTTGTTCGAGCGCACGTTGCAGATAGGGAATCGCGGGACGTGCCGCGGCGCCGAGAAGTCCAAACGCTGCATTGGATTCCACCGCAAGCTCAAGATCGGTGAGTTTGAGGATTTGCTGGCGCTGATCCAGCGCGGGCCGGCCCCAAATGTGAATCGTCGCGTCGCCGCCGAGTCCGAGATAACTCGTTTTCTCTTTGGCGTTGATGAGCAGCGAAATCAGCAGGCGATCTCCGGCAGCGCCGACGCTCGCGCTTTTGACGGTGACATCGACCGAGCCGCTGCCGTCTTCCGGAAAGGTTCGGCCCTTCAACTGCGCCTCGACGATCTTGCTGACCTCGGTAAAGGGCAGATCGATCGGAACACCGATGCTCACTCGTCCACCGTCGACGGGCGGCACGATTTCCAGCGCACTCGGAAACGGGCAGTCGGGTTTGGTTTCAGTTGCAACGACGCGCGTTTCCGCCTGCAGGCCGAGTATCAGCGTTGCATTGTTGGCATCGATGCGCGGCTGCGCTGCGACGGCTTTCACGGGACGCATTTCCAGCCACAGGGTCGGCATTCCTGCGGAGGCTGCAGGCAACGCGAACGAGCGGCACATCTTGGTCCATTCGCGCCGGGCGTTGGTTTCCAGCGATTTGTCGTTGCGCAGCCGCTGTTGCAGAATCGCAATCTGTTCATTGACGGTCTTGTCGATCAGCGGCTTCACTTGCGCGGGCACTGCCATCTTCGCGCCAGCGATAGTCAGGCTGCTGTCGTTGAGTGTGACCTGCGCCGTCAGTTTCGGATCAATCCGCCAATTGGTAAGAATCTCCGGCCGCGCCGTCATCGCGACGTTGCCACTGATGGCCGCATTGGCATTTAGATTCTTGATCGACACATTGCCGATCTGCTTGGCGGCATTGGCACCGAGCACATTGCTCAATGCGTTTCCGAGTGCGGTGCCACCTGCGGTTGATAGTGAGCCAAGCACGGTCAGCTTCCCGTCAAGTGGCGTCGAGAGTGCCAACACGTTTTGCGAGCCGAGCGTTGCAATCGGGCCGCGCGTTATTGTGTAATTGATGTCGGCGTTCTGAAGAATTTGTCCAACCGGATTGTCTGCCTTGCCCGCAAGATTGCGCGGTGCCGCGCGATCGAGCGCTTCGCGTACCGCGGAGAGCGACACCGCGATCGGTGTCATGATTTCTGAATTTCGCGAAACCGGCGGCAATGGCGGCAGCTTCGCCAGCGTCGGCTTCGTCACGCCCAACGGCCATAGCCAATTCATCGCAGCAAGGCTGACGAAAAACGACGAGACGACGATAGCCAGGCCGATCAGGATCGAGCTTATACGCATGCCGCGATGCTACAGGCGTGACTTAACCTACGCCAGTGTGCAGCCTAGAATCTATGGCCGCGCGATTTCTCTCCTGGAGGCGGAGGGGGCTTCCTCTGCTGCTTCGGCAAACCCGATGCGCCGCGCTGTTGAGGATTTTGTACGCCGGGCGTTCGCGGAGATTGCGGCGCAGTCTGCCGCTGCAATCCTGGCGTCGTTTGCTGTCCGGATTGCTGCTTCTGCAATCCGGGCGGACTCTTCTGCAAGCCGTTTTGTTTCTGCAACCCAGGTTGCCGTTGTTGTCCCGGCTGACGCTGTTGTGGGCCGCGTTGCTGCCGCAGCGTGCGCTGTTGCTGCACGATCCGGCGGCCGGCGCTTTGCGCGGCATGAACTTGCCGTACGATTCCCTGATCGCGCGCGATTTGTTGCGGCGAGATTTGCAAGGGTACCGCGCTGAAACGTCCCCCCGCGCCGCCGCGAATCGCAAAACCCGTCGCGGCTTGCGTCAGCAAACCGAGTTGAGCGCCGTCGCGGCCCCTGATGTCGATGCGTCCGACCTTTCCGTCCTGATCGGGATAAAGTTTGATCCCGACATTGTTTGGATTGGTCGCCGATGCGCCTTCCGGCACTTCAACCAGTCCCGTGGTGCCGCGAATTCCGAGCGTCGCGGTTGGCGTCGAGATTTTCATGTCGCCGGTCTTAGCGACTGCGGCTGCGACGAACGCAACTGTGCCGCGCGCAACGTTGAAAACGGCTGCGTTGTTTTTTGCGCCGTCTTCATAGACAAATTTGTCGATGACGATGCGTGAATTGGCCGTGAGGTTGAACGTCGTCTCATCGTTGAAGGTGATGCCAAGCGTCGAGCTTCCAGCGGTCACCAGCACATCATCCTTGTAGATGTCGTCCTGAACCTTGAGAGTGTTGATGGCGTTGTTGCGTGTGACGGTAGCGGCGCCTTGAACCGTCGCGACATTGCCGATGGGCTCAGGCGGGTCGGGTTGCGCGGTAGCGGTCGGCGCAGGCTGCGGCGTGGCGGTTTGCGCGAAGACTTGCGGCATAAACGCAAGTCCAGCCATAACGGAAAGTGCAAACAGGACTTTGCGGCGCTTCACGAGCACTTCCGAATTTAAACGCGTCATGCCGTCAACATGCACGAAAATGGCGGGTCGGCAATTCGCCGCCCGCCAAAATCTGAAATTTTATGTTGAGGACGGTTTTTAAAAGAAACCGAGAACGATTGCACCGACGAACACCATCGACACATAAGCCGTCATAACGCTCAAACTCCGCGCGAAAGTCATGGATAGCCTCCCTGAATTCACGTTGCCGGATGTCGTAACGCGCAAACTACCATCCCGTTCCGCGCCGAAATAGTCAGCTTTGCTGACTTGACCGGGTTTGGGAGCGCCAACGTGGTTAAGAATCCTTGAAGAACAAGGCGTTGTAGAGTCTTTAAAGATATTCCCCGAAGTTGCGCGGATGACGCGCGGAGTTGGTTTCTTTCTCGTTGGCTCCCTAGTCCTTGTCGCGCTTTCCGGGTGCGGCCGCGGTTTCATGACCGCGGAGCGCGAACCGTGGCGTGCTGAGGCAGAGAAGGCGTGCCTGAAATCCGGCACCGTCAAGGAAACCGCCGAACTGGTTCGCGTCGATCCGATTTCCGGCCCCGGCGCTTGCGGCGCGGAATTTCCGCTCAAAGTAGCGGCGCTCGGCGAAAGCAATAGCAGCTTGGGATTTGCCGACGATTTGCGTCCGCCGGGAAGCATCGGCAATCAACCGCGCTGGCAGGTCGGCCCGCAGCCCGCCGTTCAGTCGCAGCCTTATCCGGATCGACTCGCACCGAACGCATCCGCGTCTGCCAGCGGTCCGATGTCCTTGAGTGCGCCCGGCATCGCGCCGCCGGATGAAGAAGATATCGAAGCATCATCCGACCGCCTCGCGTCACCGCCGATGAGCCGCGCACCGCAATCGCGCGCGCCCTACACGGCGCAGCCTTATGCGTCGCCGCGTCTAGGTCCATCGCAGGGATCGCCCGTGCGTAATTTCGGGCCGGTCGTACTAAAGCCGACCGCGACACTCGCATGCCCCATCGTGTCGGCACTCGATCGTTGGCTGACGGATTCCGTACAGCCTTCTGCGCAGCGCTGGTTCGGAACGGCCGTGGTCGAGATCAAACAGATCTCTTCCTATTCGTGCCGCGGCATGAACGGCAATTCGAACGCTCATATTTCAGAACATGCATTCGGCAACGCGCTCGACATCGCGGCTTTCACGCTCGCAGATGGACGGCGCATTTCGGTGAAGGACGGCTGGAAAGGCTTGCCGGAAGAGCAGGGCTTCTTGCGCGATGTGCAGGGATCGGCCTGCCAGCAATTCAACACCGTGCTGGCACCGGGATCGAACGTCTATCATTACGATCATATTCACGTCGATCTGATGCGGCGCTCGAGTGGCCGCATCATCTGTCAGCCCGCCGCCGTGTCGGGCGAAGAGATTGCAGCGCGCGTGTCGCCGCGCGGCTATGCCAAGCGCGACAATTTCCGGGATTCGGGCATAACAGGTTCGATCTCGCTTGCGGGAAAGCGCAAACTCGCGCGCGTCAAAACGCCGATCAGCAAACAGGCGGAAGACGACTGGATCGAAGACGAATCGAACATCAAGGATCGCGACTGAGTCCGCGTGTTATTTCGCTTTCGCGCCGTACACTTTGAGAAAAATCTTTGTGGCGCTTTCGACCACGCGTTCGATTTGCGCGGTCGAGGGCGCGGGCTTTGCCTGAAAAATATACGGCTGAAACAGCGTCGCCTGACACATCATCAGAAACTGAGGTGAGGCGAGTGTGCAATCGTCGATGACGAGTTCGCCGGCTTTCACGCGCGCTTTCAGATAATCGGCAAACGTATTGAAAGTGTGTTCGATCACATTCTCGTAAAAGCGGCGGCCAAGTTCAGGCATCCGCTCCGCGATGCCGATCACTGTCCGCACACTCGATCCACTGCCCGGACGGCATAGCAACTCGATATAGGCGCGTCCGAAATCGCGAAGCGTTTTGTCGGCGGGGATTGCCGGATCAAAATTGAAGGCGAGTTTGCCCTGTTCGAGCGTGTCCTGTTCGACGATCGCCTCGAATAGGCGGCTTTTGTCGGGGAAATAAACGTAGAGCGTGCCCTTCGAGACGCCCGCCACGCGCGCGATCTCATTCATGCTGGCGGCATCGAAGCCCTGTTCCATAAACACGCGATGCGCGCCGTCCATGATCTGGCGGCGTTTGGAACTGTCATCATCCGACAGGATTGAAGGCGCTATCGTGGCTTCGACAACCATTCGTTCAGTCTGACTTTCAATGTGATCCAGCCGCCAACGGACTATTGGGATGACCGGATTTATTTACTGACAGGGTCTGAAATAGCATTGACCGAACCGTTCGGTCAATGTATTTTTACAGTGACAAGATATCCGCAGGCGGGTCCGACACGCCGCGGTTTTTTATGCGTTGAATGCGAAGGACGCCGAAATGGCCGCACCTGCCCGAGACCAGACCGCACGCGTTATTCGTCCCGATCAAGAGGCTCCTGCGGACATTCGCCCGGTGGGTCCTTCGTCCGAGAATGAGTCGCGTCAGCATCCTTCAGAAAAGGCCCCGGCGTCTCGAAAGACAATCGACATTCCTGGCATCGATAAAGGTATCGACAAGGCGAAAGCCGCAGCCGCAGCAGCGGGAGAGAAGCTGAAAGGCAATCCGAAAGGAAAGCTTATCGTCGG
>JAPLPA010000547.1 GCA_026400415.1 Afipia sp.
TCACGCCGGGATTTGAAGGCGAACGGAAAACCTCGCGTATGCTCGATTTCGCAGAGACGCTGTTCAACCTCCAGAACATCGAGGGCTTTGATGATCGCCTAAATGAGATGCGCACTGCGGAGGTCGAGGCGGCGTTCGCAGAATTCGACTTCGCACGGTTCCTCTATATCCACGACATCGCGTTCAAGTTCGTCACGTCCAGCGGCGTGAAGGGTCAAGACTACGATTTCGGGATTGAGTACGCCGACGGCCGCGAAGGGTGCGCCGACGCAAAGTGCCGGCTCGAAGGCACTGAAATGCGCGCCGACACCGTGCGGAATTCACTGAACAAGGCACGGCAAAATAATCTGCCACCGGACAAACCGGGTATAGTCTTTGTGAAGGTGCCGCAGACTTGGCTCGAACAGGAAGAGGTGCGTACGGGCATCTACGCGGTCGTCAGCGATTTTCTGCGCAACACGGAACGCATCGTCTCGGTCGTCATTTACGCCGTTGTTGTTATGGAGTTGGCCGAGCAAAAGATGATGCTGCTGCGCCACCGGTTCCACGAATTTCTGAACGATTCGCACCGCTTCGACATGACGAAAAGCTGGGCGCTCTTCAAAGATTTCAAGGTGCCGGACGATTGGGGAGGCATGCACCCAAAGTGGGTGCGCGTGTTCTCGCAAGGCTTCATCATGCGCGACAAATAGTAAAAAAAAGAACTCCACATGAAACCGCCGATTTTCCCGCCTCTGAGTTCGCCTGTACCGGGCCTGGACTGGCACGCGCGAGCCCGCATGTATCGCGATCAAGCTCTCGGTATCCCTGACGTTGTGAACGGACAGCCCAACTGGCCGAGATATTTCCTGTTGGCACACGCGGCCGAACTAGCAATTCGCTCTGTTTTGGTTTCCGCCAAGACGGGTGCAGCGGGACGCGCTGTCGGTGCGGAGCCAGGGAAGCACGATTTATCAGCATTGTATGAACACGCGTGCAAGCACGGCCTCAAATCCAATCCGAAAGTGCTAAGCGAATTGTCATATCTCAGTGAAATTCACAGAAACTACGTCGCACGTTATCCTAAGGCTCCCGGTCAAATTTGGCTCGCGTCGTCGTTTGACGATGCCGTAGATCTTTTGCTTGCGGATACGTGGCAACACATTCGGGTTGTTTAAGGCGAGCGGTAAGTTGCGCCTCCTGTTCGCCTAACTGACTGAGCCATTCCCTTGGTGGGGTAGGGAAGTGGTCATTCCCTCGGAGCCGGCAAGCCCAAGCGCGCGACCACGACCAGCGGGGTCAAGGTTGCAAAGCACCCGCAGGGCTTGACCTTGACGACAGCGCAAGGCGTGGGCGCAAGATAGGGCACTAAAGTTCCTTGCTCTGAAAGAAAAAGGCCCCCGAAGAGGCCTGTTAGTCTTTCTCATATACAGCTTCAGTTTTGAGCCACGATCGAATCATCTGAACCCGTGCTGATTTGTCAGCAGCACGCCATTCCTTTTCGTTCAGCGATATGCCGGCAACATCGCCTTCCGTGATGCCTGCAATTTTTTGAATGTGCAGTGCGGCTCTGTCGAGATTGTCCATTATAACCGCGGCCGCAATGTCGCTGTCCTTAACCGATGACACACCCATGGGAATACTCCGCGGTTGAACCTCATTAAAGTATAGCTTCTGAAATAAAAATTGCAAAGATAGGCGAATTGCAGTCTTGCATGCGACAAGAGTTCTTGAGTGTCGCGAAACAGATATTGCGCGACACTTAAATATGGCTCAACAGAGCCACGAAATGGGCGGTCCAGTTTTTTCAGTTTCGACGTCACTCTTGCCGGACCCGTCTTCCCCTTTTTCAAAGGCAACACACGTCTGAGCTATGTGAGAGTATATAAGAATATATTAGAGCGCTTGGCCCGATGGCGAACGGACGTTACAGGGCTTCATATTTTTACGTTTTGAGATGCGGAATTTTTCGGTCAAAGCACCCAGTTTTTTCGGTCAAAGCACCCACTCTCTTCGGTCAGAACACCCACCATTTCGGTCAAAGCACCCACAGCATTGCCTGTGGGTCTGCTTAGAAGCTGCGCTGAGTGCGCCACTGGTCAAACGAAGTAAGCCGGTCGGTGTGCCGCTCCACTGTAATTTGCGTCCGTTTAAGCTTCAGCATGGTCTCTACCATGTAGGTGTTATGGCTCCCCTTGGGGGCCGTTATAGCGCGTGCCAGGGCCTCTATAGTCCCCTGTTCTTCCGCCGGCAGGGTCTTGAATAGCTTGTCGGCCTCGGCGCGGCGGAAACAGACGTATTCAAACTGAAGTTTGGCCTCGCGTTCTTCGTCCTGCCTTGCAGCTTCGGCAGCCAAAGCGGTGGTCCGGCGTTGCCGGGATTCGAGATATCCGTTGAGATACTGTTTGACCCCGCCCAAGGTCTGGAGGTCGAAGCGGGTTTTTGCAGCCTCCGAGATTGCGTAATCCAAGAAATCAGACACGTCGGTCATTGGAATATGTGCAAGTAACTCCTTTGCCGTGGCCACGTCTTTCGATGAGACATATGGAACGCTGTCACGCTTCTGGCCGGTTCGCTTCTCCGCGAACAAATAAGCCACCTGATGCGGCTCCCCTATCGACTGGCTCTCCTCGTGAAATTTGAACTGAATTTCACCCTGCGCCCGGTTGGCATAAAACCGCTGATAGTCGGAAAAGAAAGTGGCGCCAGGTCTGAATGATAAGACGAAACCGTCGCGACGTTCGGCCGGAGCAATGTTGTACGAAGTGAGAAATCCGGCTTTCACTAACTGGTCGAGATGCACCCCTAGCTGCTCGTCGATGATCTTGGATTTATGTTTGAGAACCTTCAATCCCCCGAGCCACTCTACACAGATGTCATCGTATCGCTTCCTGAAAGTAATCCGGTCACGATAGTGGCCGTCGAACTGAGTGGAAAAATGGAAGAACAGTCGCATGTACATCGCCTGATTTATCGTGCCGAGCTGCTGCATCAAGGTGTGATTGAGACAGGTAAAGTGCCGGTCGTTGAGCGACTGGATAATTGGGTTTGCGAGCACAATGGTGCAGGCGACAATCGGGTCGGTGTGAGAGGTACGGCGCTCCAGCAGAACTTCGTTGAAGACGCTAAAGTCGTGTTCTACGAAACGGTCGGCCGTCTTGAAGTGCGCCAAAATATGCGTGTAGCGGATTTGCTTGAGAGCTAAGACCAGTTGCTCACTCTGACGGCCACCCCAGCTCGTGCGGCCGGTCAATCGAACAAGCTCTCGCTGCGAAAATGAAATTTGCTGTTGGGCAGGTCGTCCGAATCCGGATTGTTTACGGATAATCGCCATCGCCACTTTGTGTGCAAAAGGTCCGGGTTGCCCGTATTCGGCGTCGAGCCTCACGGCAACATTTTTCTCCTTCACTCCCCTATTTACCGCGATGGTGCCGGTGCGTTTCCGGGCGCTTTTAGGATCGTGACAAAACAGAACGCCTAACACGCGAATCAAAGTGTTTTCGAGGTAGAGCGGTTCGGCGGGTTGAGTTGCCGCAGCTAAGTTCGATTGTTTTTGTTCCGTCTCCATGTCAGTGAGTCAATTATACGGCATGGAGTGCGCCACCAGTTACGAAGCTGTGGATGCGCTATGCGCCCAGATCACCGCTCTCGCTCGGGGGCCGTCGCTCCCCCGGGGCGCCCAATAGCGGCGAAAGCATTTTTTGAAGTCCGCCGATGAGGATATTTGTCTCCCGCGCTCGCTCAGTCAGCTCTTTGATCTGCGTGTCTTTCACCTCCATTTGGCCGCGCAAAAAATCATTGTCGCTTTCAAGGCGCGTGACGTAACGGTCCTCGTGGGCACGTACAGACGCGTCTGTTCGCGTCTGTACGCTACCGTTCGCTGGTGGTGCGGGCGGCATTTCAACTTTGATTTCCAAAGGACGACCAGACGCGTCTGTTCGCGCGTCTGGTCGCGACTAGACGCGACTGTTCGCACCTCTTTGCTGTAGGCGATGTGGCGCGTCACGGAGTAAGGCGCGACGAGATATTTTTCGCCGGTCTCGGTCTCCACTTTGTGGCAATCGAGCTTGGAAAGAGCACAGTATTTCTGGACGGCGCGGATGGTCCGGGGATGGCCGGCCTGGGCGTATAACTCGCCTGTCTGTTCAATGGTGAGGGAATACTGCTGGTCGGGCGAACGTTCGCGGCTGGACGCGTCCGTTCGCGGTTGTTCGTTGGTCATTCTGTGATGATACCGCGCCGCACCTCCGGCCTCGCGCCTGTTATCCCCAAGTCGCGCGGGGATGGACCATTCGGGTGGGGTTATCTGGGGCGGACTTCATCGAAGTCTCAAGTCCAGTTAGTCCCATCCAACAGACCAATAGCTAAAATCGCCAACCTCTAAGCACGTTGGCCCGTTCGACATATTGATGTCTTGGCCTGTGTGGTCGCTCCGCAGGTAGGTGGATACCTTCACGCAGCTCGGCGCGGAAATTGCGTAAGCGGCCATGCAAGCCTACTTCACGAAGTTCTTGGATACGCTCTTCGTTGATGTGCACCTGATAGTCCGGATCGAATGTAACAAGACTTTTGTCAAAGGCGCGATGATGTAGCGCACACAGTGCGATGCCATTTGAGGTTTCATCTGTGCTGTCAGGCTCAGCAACCGGCAAGATGTGCGCGCCGTCCAGAAGACGCAATTGCATGCCGCACATAGCGCAGCGATTTCGATAAGCACTCAAA
>JAPLPA010000513.1 GCA_026400415.1 Afipia sp.
AAGAAAAAGGCGCCCTGAACAGGCGCCTCTTCCTTGCCACGCGTCCTACAACCGCATCGAGCCAGATTTGATGCGGCGATCGTCCTGCGTCACATCCCGGCGATCTGCGACGTTACTTCAGCGACGTATTGATCGACGTGAACTTGGTGTTGAGCGTGGTGCCCAGCCCGTTCACCGCAGCGATGATCGCGAGCGAAATTCCGGCAGCGATCAAGCCGTATTCGATCGCGGTGGCGCCGCGCTCGTCGTGCAGAAATCGGCCAATCAACTTTGACAATGTAGCCTCCTGATACTGAAATCGGACGCCGTTAACACGGGATCCAGCGCGGAACCTGAGGCAAAGGATTTAAAAATCCACGAATTCAATCAGCAGATCTGCGGCCTATTGCGGTTCGACACGCATTTCATCTACGCGGCTACCACCAGTGACCAAACTTTGCGCAGGCGACGCACCGGCACCCGCCCCTATTTTACCAGCCGATTCGTGGTTATTTGTCGCAGGCTGGACCTTTTATTCGTTTGAGGCGTCTACCTCGCGTGGGTGGTCCCCCAAGCGCCCACAGATCCCCAGACTGTAGAGAGCCCTGCTTCCCCCAGCGGGGCTTTCGTCTGTCCGGGCTAAAAAACTGTTTGGGCCAAGAGAAAAGGCGCCCGGGGAGGCGCCTTCAACTTGGAGGGTTGCTGCAGCGGGCATGCTGCGAAGTTTCAGTGCCGCACGCCTCTTCCGGGCATTACGGCTCACCAGAGGGCACTGGCGCAAACTGGCGCGAACCGTATGCCTCTTCGTGCATTTTGGTTCGCTTTGGTTCGTCGCGTCACGTGTTGTGGCGCTCAATGACGGAAATGCTTCTTAAAGGCGATAGAGAATCTGATCGGTCCAGAAGCGCTCGAGGCGATGCAGCGACTTGTTGAGGGTTGCGAACTCCTCGTTGGAAATGCCGCCGACCTGTTCCACCGTCATGACGTGCTTCTGGTAAAGCGACTCGACGATGTTGCAGACCTCGCGGCCCTTTTCCGTCACCTTGATGCGTACCGAGCGGCGATCGACGCGCGAACGCTGGTGATCGAGGAAGCCCATTTCGACGAGCTTCTTCAGATTGTACGAGACGTTGGAGCCGAGGTAGTAGCCGCGGGTGCGCAATTCGCCGGCGGTCAATTCCTTGTCGCCGATATTATAGAGCAGCAGCGCCTGGACGGAATTGATGTCGGCGCGGCCACGACGATCGAATTCGTCCTTGATCACGTCGAGCAGACGGCGGTGAAGACGCTCAACCAGCGTGAGCGCCTCGAGATAAAGCGGACGAACCTCGGCAGACCGTTCGGACTGCTGCGGCTCCGCGACCTTCAAAGCTGTTTTCATCGTGACGCCCTTTTCACATATATATTTTTGTATCGATCGAGGCCCTGTTCCCCGTCGTATGAAGGCAACCATACGGACGCCGCTCTAATTTCGGCTTAAACAACAGGATAAAAATACTGTTTAATTTCCGAGCCAACGATTTGAAATCAAAGCGTATTTTAGCGTTGGCCTTTACCATTGGGTGAGGTTTTGAAAACGCTCTCTTCACCTTGAGTAAGGCAGAAGCGGAACGAACGATAAACCGCGCATGAAATGCGCGATGTTCGTCGTCCCGTTTCTGGATTCTGGAGAAACTACACGCCGCGCAGGAAACGGATGATGCCGGAGAAGTCCTCGGCGGACTTGCCCTGCCCCGCATAGAGACCGTAAAGCGCAGCGGCCTCCGCCCCCAATGGTGTCGAAACGTTAGCCACGCGCGCAGCCTCCTGCGCGAGTTTCAAATCCTTAAGCATCATCGCTGCGGTGAAGCCCGCCTGATAGTCGCGATTGGCAGGTGAAGCCGGCACCGGACCCGGCACCGGACAATAACTGGTCAGCGACCAGCACTGGCCGGATGCCTTGGACGCAATATCGAACAGCTTTTGCGCATCGAGGCCGAGCTTCTCGGCCAGCACGAACGCTTCCGACACCGCGATCATCGAAATGCCCAGCACCATGTTGTTGCAGATCTTCGCCGCCTGCCCGTTGCCCGAGCCGCCGGCATGCACAATCGTCTTGCCCATCAGTTCGAGGATCGGCTTGGCGCGCGCGAATGCGTCGTCAGGTCCACCGACCATGAAGGTGAGCGTGCCAGCCGTCGCGCCGCCGACGCCGCCGGACACCGGCGCATCAATCATCGCGATGTTGCGCTTGGCAGCGGCAGCAGCGACCGCGCGCGCGGATTCAACGTCGATGGTGGATGAATCGATCAGCACGCATTGCTGCGGCGCGAGCGCGACGATGCCGTCGTCGCCAAGATAGAGCTTCCGCACATGCTCGCCCGCCGGCAGCATGGTCACGATGAAGTCGGCATCCTTGCAAACATCTGCAACAGAGGCCCCCGCGATGCCGTTGTCGGCGGCCAGCGCATCGACCGCGCCCTTTGCCACATCGAAGCCCGCGACCTGATGGCCCGCCTTGACGAGGTTGCGCGCCATGGGGAGGCCCATGTTGCCGAGCCCGATAAATCCGATCCGCGCCATGTTGCCCTCCCCGGCTCCGG
>JAPLPA010000433.1 GCA_026400415.1 Afipia sp.
ACTGTCAGCGGTGAGCCGTTGTCCAAAATGCCACTGAGCAAGGCTATCAGCCGCGCTTGGGAAGGCGGGCAACGGCGGCGATCCGCAAGCCAGGAGACCTGCCTGTACCGGTCATCCTTCCGTCGCACGGGGCGTGCGAAGGGGCGGTGTTCCGCAGCGGTGACGTGACGTAACCGTTGCGGAGGACTGGCCGATGGCTCGTTTCCTCCAGTATGGCGTGAGTTTCGGCAACGTTTGCTTGCCTCGCTTTGTCATGCCTGCGCGTGCTCAATCCACGCCTCCGCGATTTCATAAATCGACGGAGAACACCTGTGACTTTATTCATTAGACAAGCGACACGGCGAACGCCTTTGGGTCTCGCACTTCTCGGCACGCTTTTCGCGGGATCGGTAATAACCTGCGCTGCACTTGCGCAAGACGCGACGCTGCCTGAAATCAACGTCAATGCGACGCGCCTTGGCAACACCGGCGGCAATGCCGGTGGCGGCGTTGTCGCGACAGGCACTGGCGTCGCCGTCGCCCCCGCGCCAAACATCGGAATCGTCGGTGCATCCACAACGGTCATAACAAAAGAAGACATCGCGCACGCTCCGAACCAGACAATTCAGGAAATCATCGCAACTGCTCCGGGTGTACAGCTCACAAATCTCTATGGCGCGGTGAACGGCACCGGCAGCGTCGTCGATCTGCGAGGCTTTGGCGCATTCGCGTCATCGAACACACTCTTTCTTGTCAACGGACGCCGTCTCAATGAAGCCGATTTGCAGGGAGTTGATCTATCGACTATTCCGATCCAGTCGATCGAGCGGATCGAGATCACGCGCGGTAACTCCGGCGCCGTGCTCTACGGCGACAATGCTGTCGGCGGCGTCATCAACGTCGTGACCAAAGCCGGTTCGGGTATCGGCAAACCTTATGCTGGGCGCATAGAAGGCGGCGTGGGATCTTACGGACAACGCGAAGGTAATATCTCGTTCAGTACGAATACCGGCCCGTGGTCGTCGTCCATGTTTGCAAACGCCGTTCACTCGGACGGCTACCGCGTGAACAATAAGCTCGATCAGCAGAACGGGATTGGGTTTCTCAATCTATCGGCCGACCGGCAACAACTTGGTTTTCCGGGAACGCGCGCCAACCAGTATTCCCTGGACTTCGGGTTTACGGTCACCAACCAACTGCCGGATTTGCGCGGCAGCTCGACTCCGAATGACTACGGCAAAAAGCAGGGACTGAATGCCACCACCGGTTTTACCAAAACGCTTTGGGCCGGTGCCGAGCTGATCGTTGATGGTGGCGTCCGCAACAAAAAACAACAGGCAGGATTCTTCGGCGACCCTGCCTTCGTGCCAAATTTTCCCGGCAACATTCCGCCGTATAATTTTGTCAACTCCGAGCTGACCACGTGGTCAGTCACGCCTCGTCTCAGCATGAAGAATATATTTGGCAGCGTGACGTCGAACATTCTCACCGGCATCGACTTCTACGATTACGAATATAAATCGAGCCGAAGCTACCTCGACGGCACTCCGCCGAACCATGTCTACAATCTGTCGCAGCAGACTGTCGCGGGTTACTGGCAGCAGACACTTGGACTTCTTCCGTCAACGGACTTCTCCTACGGCGGACGGATACAGCAATTCAACCTCAGAGCCCGCGACAAATACGACCCGACGGCTCCGGGCGATCAGAATTTAGGCGTCATCGCCCAAGCAACTCCGCTCGACAAGCAAGAAACCAATCACGCGCTACACATCGGACTTGAGCACCGCTTCAACGAGAACTTCGCGGTCTTCGGACGCGCCGCTCAAGCTTTCCGCACACCGAACGTCGACGAGCGCGTTGTCACAGGACCTTCGTTCACGCAGCCCCCTCTCCCATTTGCGCCCATCCCGCAAAATTTTCAGCTCAAGACACAGACATCGCATGATGTCGAAGCGGGTCTTAAAATTCGCGGAGGCGGTCTGGACATCCAAACCAGTGTCTATGACATGCACTTAAAGGATGAGATTCACTTCAATCCCATTCCCGGCATCGGTTTCTACAATTACAATCTTGACCCAACGCACCGTTATGGCTCCGAGACTTCCGTCTCGCTGCGGATCAATGATGCTTTCAGGCTGAAGGGCGGATTCGCCTACACCCGCGCGGTGTTCGAAGAGGGTCAATTTGCGGGCAATGACGTTCCGCTGGTCTCGCGGCTTTCGGGCAATGCGGGTTTCTCATGGAATATCTGGCAGAGATATCTCGTGTTCGATGCGAACGCCCGCTTCTGGAGCGATCGCCGCTTCGACAACGATCAGCCAAACAAAGCACAGCTTATTCCGGCAAACGGTACGATTGATTTGAAACTTAGCGGCGAAATCGATCGGTTCTTCTGGTCGGCGAGCGTCGTCAATCTGCTGGACAACTATTACTACGACTACGGCATCGCCAGTGCGACTGTTGGAAACGGTTCGATTGCGATCTATCCCCTGCCGGCACGGGTCTTCATGTTCAAGGGCGGCATGACGTTCTAGTCTAGCGGATTGCATACAGCGCGGCCCGCATCACGAAAAGTGACGCGGGCCGTACTTTTTCCAAAGACACCTGCGGAACGGGGGCGAAGCCGCAGCTATCGAGGAAATTCAGCTTCGTGAAGTTAGATTTTCTTCTTCACGATAACGGTCGTCGCAGGCGTCGCCGATGAAACACGCTTTACAGTGATCTTCTTCACGACTGCCATGTGCTTGTGGGCACGATGATGGCGGACGAACTTGCGATGGCCGTGAGGACGGACCTTCTTGACGACAACGACCTGAGCCTTTGCGTTGGCAACCGACGGCTTCATGGTCGCGGTCTTGGCGGCAGGTGCGCGCTCGGTCTTGATGACGGTCGCAGCCAAAGCGGGCGCGGTCAGCATCGAAGCGACAAGCAATGCAGCGGAAATTTTCTTAAACATGGTCGTCTCCTGTTTTCTGAGATCGCCAGGGTGGCCGGTCGGATGGCCGGGTTGGCAATCTATGGAGACGTCCCTAGAGGCCACGCGCTGAACTCAGGCTGAAGCGCCGCGATGGCTTTCGTTCATCTGGGTGACGTTTTTGTCATGTGTTTTGTGACGCAGCGCGTCAAATTGTCTTGGAATTGTCCTGGAAACTGCAGAAAGCCCGGGAATGTTTGAACCAAACCTGTGTTCTCACCGACAACCGGGTATATGCTGGACGCGTAACAAATGGGAGACGTCGCATGAGCAATTTGAAGATGAAGCAATTGTCGCTGGGTTTGCTGCTTTCAGCTGCGGTCAGCGTCTCCGCGTTCGCCGCAGGATCCGACACGCCGACTGCTCCTGTGACAACCGCTCCCCCGGCCACCAAAGCCGCGCCGGCAACGACAACGAATACTCCCGATAAATCCGCACCTGAGAAAAAGCATTGGTGGCAGAAGTCCGATCCGGCCGACAAGAAATCGTCGATCGACGATCCGGCCTTCCTCAAAGGCTACCGCGAAGCCTATTCGACGATTTACGAGCGCAACGATTACACGGCCGCTATTCCACAGCTTGAAGCCCTCGGGCAGAACGATCGTGCCGATGTCGCTAACCTGATCGGATATTCCTACCGCAAGCTCGGCAAGTACGAACTCGCCAGCGCGTGGTACGAGCGGGCGCTGAAAGCCGACCCGAACCACGTCCGCACATGGCAGTATTACGGCCTGTGGCAGATCGAACAGGGCAATCGCGATCAAGCGGTTTATCACCTCGGCAAAATTGAAAAAATCTGCGGCAAGGGTTGCCCCGAATATCAATCGCTATCGGCAGCCCTGACAACCGGCCAGACCGCCTACTGAGCGAACGCTATTCTTCCAGCAAGATTTCGGCACCCGTTTCGCAACGGGTGCCGTCTTCATTTGGTTAATTGGCGGCCATGCAGTTCCGCGCATCTCGACAACAACCCGTAACGTCGTATAGACGAAGCCCTCTTCCGCGATTTCATGCGGAAGGCCGCACCCGACCACCGACCTGATGATGACCACGCCGAATAAATATCAGCGCATCGCTTTTGTCGCCGGCCCCAGCGCCGAAGCGCAGCAGGCGCTTGCGCAACTGGTCGCAGCTTATGGAAACAATAAATCGGACAAGGCCGACGTGGTGGTCGCGCTCGGCGGCGACGGACTGATGCTGCAGACACTGCACGCGCATATGCATTCCGGAATTCCAATCTACGGCATGCACCGCGGCACCGTCGGTTTTCTGATGAACGAATTCAGTCCGACGCATCTCGTCGAACGCCTCGATGCCGCAAAGCTCACAGTCATCAATCCGCTGCTGATGCGCGCCACCGATCGTCACGGCAAGGTTCACATCCATCACGCGATCAACGAAGTCTCGCTGTTTCGCCAGACTCATCAGGCGGCGCGGCTGCGGATTCTCGTCGATGAGCGCGAGCGCATGGCGGAGCTGATTTCCGACGGCATAATGGTGGCAACGCCGGCAGGCTCGACCGCATACAATCTGTCGGCGCAAGGTCCGATCCTGCCCATCAACGCCGCGCTGCTGGCCCTGACGCCGATCAGCCCGTTCCGCCCTCGCCGCTGGCATGGCGCACTGCTGCCCAACACCGCCTTTGTGGTGATCGAAGTGCTGGAGTCGGACAAGCGCCCGGTGGCGGCTGTCGCCGATCATGACGAGGCGCGCGATGTTCAGCGCGTCGAGATCATCGCCGACAAGACGATCTCGATCCGGATGCTGTTCGACCCTGGTCACAGCCTCGAGGAGCGCATCCTGAGCGAGCAGTTCGGGTTCTGACAGCCAACCTCGCCTTCAGGGATAACCATTCGTTAACGGCAGCGGCATATAGTTAACGGCGCGTGTACCTTTCCGGTGCGCCAGTCGGGCTGCGCATGTTCCGTATCGATTTCAACAAGCTGCGTTTTCTGGTTTGCGACGACAATGCGCATATGCGCCGCATTCTGCGGACGCTGCTGCATTCGTTCGGCGCGCGCGAAGTCTATGAGGCCGAGGACGGCGCAACCGCGCTCGAGATGTACAGCCACTATGTTCCGGACATCGTCATCACCGACTGGTCGATGCCGATATTCGACGGACTTGAGCTCGCACAAATGATCCGCCAGCCGGACGGCGCGGGCAATCCTTACGCTCCCATCATCATGCTGACGGGACATTCGGAAAAACGCCGCGTTCCGCCAAGGGGCTCTATCAGCGCATCCTGAACGTGGTGGCAAACCCCCGCCCCTTCATCAAGACCAAGAACTACTTCGGCCCCGATCGCCGCCGCAACACCAACAACACCTATATCGGCGCCGAGCGCCGCAACGGCGGTGACGCCGAGGTCGTCCAGCAACCGTCCCTGCTGGATAAAGCCCGCGTCGCCGGCTAGGAGCGATCATGGCCAACAACAAAGCAGCCGAGATCAAGGTCGAGACCTTCGCGGACTATCAGGTCATTACGCAGCCGAACCCGCTGCGCAAACTCGTGCGGCGCGTGGACGACAAGGACCCCGACGATCCTGTAGCGCGCGCCGAGAAAGCTCTCGCTTCTTTATCCGGTGAATTCAAAGGCTGGATGCTGGCGGAATGCGAACGCTTGAGCGCCGCCCATGCGGCGATCAAAGCCGAAGGCATGAACGCGCAGAATCGCGAGGAATTATTTCGCGCCGCGCACGACATAAAGGGCGACGCGGCCACTTTCGGATACCCAACCGCGGCTGCGGCAGCCGAGAGTCTCTGCCGGATCATCGAACACTCGCCGGATCTGGTCGCGGTCCCCGACGAATTGATCGCCCATCACGTCAACGCCATTCATGCGATTTTCCGCGAACAGTCGCGGATCGAAGCGGTCGGCATGGCGGACGAATTGAGTAAGCGCCTGCGCAAGCTCGCTGATGAGTATCTGATCTCCGTCAACAAGGACCGCCCCGAGCATCTCGAGGTCATCCTGTCGCCGGGCATCGCGCCGGCTGATTAATATCTGCTTGAA
>JAPLPA010000097.1 GCA_026400415.1 Afipia sp.
CCTACCGCTGCTGCGAACGACCAGTACATTTTTTATATCGGGTTCGATCCGGCGGGCTTGAAGCCCGAAGCGCCCGCGCGGGCCAAGAAGAAAAAGTAGCCATCTACAGATACAAAAACGCCGGCCTCGAGAAATCGCGCCGGCGTTATTCGTTTGAAACGTATCCGCTTAGTTGAGCTTGTCGCGGACGTCCTTGATGCCCTTCGAGATCAGATCGTCGGCGACCTGCCCCTTGACCGATTGCGCCATGATTGAGCTTGCCGCAGTCACGGCTGCTTCCGCTGCCGCAGCCCGAACATCGGCGATAGCCTGAGTCTCGGCCTGGGCGATTTTGGCTTCTGCAGTCTTGGTGCGGCGGGAGACGAAGTCTTCCATCTTGGCCTTGGCTTCCGAGGCAATGCGCTCGGCATCGGCCTTGGCACTCGCAATGATGTCCTGCGCTTCACGCTCGGCTGCGGCGTGGCGCGCTTTGTATTCCGCGAGCAGCTTTGCAGCTTCATCTTTCAGGCGGCGTGCATCGTCGAGCTCTGCCTTGATGCGATCGCGGCGATGGTCGAGCGCTGTCAGCACAGTCTTGTGGACGCCGATATAGCCGAACACGCCCATCAGAACGACAAACCCGACGGCGACCCAGAATTCAGCTTCCTGCAGCATATGCATCATCGGCTTAGCCTTTCAGTGACGCGCCGACAGCGCTGGCGACCGACTTGGCATCGGGTGCCACACCGGTCAGCTGCTGAACGATGGCGGAGGCTGCATCGGCTGCGATGCTGCTGACATTGCTCATCGCGGCTTGCCGGGTGGCCGCAATGGTCTTTTCAGATTCCGCGAGCTTAGCGGCAAGCCGTTCTTCAAGGACTTTGCGTTCTGCATCCGCCTGGGCGTTGAACTTGTCGCGTGCTTCCGTGCTGATGGCCTGAGCCTTGGCGCGGCTGTTGGCGAGCTCGGTCTCGTAAGCCTTGAGAGCGGCGTCGGACTGATCCTTCAGCTTCTGTGCATCGGCGAGATCGCCGTCAATCGCATCCTGACGCGCATCAATGGTGCCGCCGACTTTCGGCAGCGCGAGGCGTGACACGATCAGATACAACGCGACAAACGCAATCAGCAGCGAAAAAAGCTGCGAGGCGAATGTGCTCTTTTCGAACGGCGGAAATGTACGGGCATGCCCGCCTGCCGCTTCGGTGTGAGCCGCTGTGCCTTTGCCATGACTTTCAGCCACGGGATTCTCCTCTATGTCCGGCTGCGGTCCCCAAGTGAACCGCGCCGGCCAGATCAATCAAACTTAGAGCGCGAACAGAAGCAGAAGCGCGATGAGCAGTGAGAAAATGCCGAGCGCTTCGGTCACGGCGAAACCGAAAATCAGGTTGCCGAACTGACCCTGTGCGGCCGAAGGATTGCGCACCGCTGCGGCAAGGTAGTTGCCGAAGATGATGCCCACGCCTGCGCCTGCGCCGCCCATGCCGATGCATGCAATGCCGGCACCGATGTATTTTGCTGCTACTGGATCCATAACGAACTCCTTTGGGTTTTCAGAATTTAGTGTGATGAGCCGATCAGTGGCCCGGATGAATTGCATCGTTGATGTAGATGCAGGTCAGGATGGTGAAGACGTAGGCCTGAAGGAACGCGACGAGCAATTCGAGCGCGGTGAGCGCGATCACCATGCCGAGCGGCAGTACCGCACCGAAGTACCCAATGATGCCGATGCCAGCGAGAACCGGAATGAAGCTCGCGAAAACCTTGAGCGCGATGTGGCCCGCCAGCATGTTGGCGAACAGACGCACCGAGTGCGAGATCGGCCGCAGGAAGAACGAGAACACTTCGATGAATACGACCAGCGGCAGGATGAAAATCGGAATGCCGGAGGGGACGAACAGTTTGAAGAATTTCAGGCCGTTCTTGTAGAAGCCGTAGATCACGACGGTGAAGAACACCAGGAACGACAGCGCCGCAGCGACGATGATGTGGCTTGCGATGGTGAAGGTGTAGGGAATGATTCCAACGAGGTTCGACACCGCGAGGAACATGAACAGCGAGAAGATCAGCGGGAAAAACTTCATGCCTTCCGAACCTGCCGTCGAACGGATCGTATTGGCGACGAATTCGTAGGAAATTTCCGCAACCGACTGCAGGCGGCCCGGCACAAGCTTGCGGCCTGGCAACAGCATCAGGATCGCGACGATGGCGACCGCGATGAACATGTAGAGGGACGAATTAGTGAAGGCGATTTCCTGACCGCCGATATGGCCGATCGTGAAGATCTTCTCAATATTGGACTGGTGGATCGGATCCATCCGCGTCGCGTCTTTCGAGTCGGCCGGCGAATGCCAGCTCTGAATTACATCGTTCGGTTTGCGCGCTCTATCGGCTTGAATTGCCTGGAGGCATGCTTGCGGCACGTATCACGTTCCGGACGCCAGCCGCAAAGCCGAGCAGCAAGAACACGATCATCCCCCAAGGCGAACTCGACAGTAACTTGTCGAGACCCCAGCCCATCAAAGCCCCGACAAGAACACCGACGACCAGTTCGGAGGAAAGCCGAAGACCGCGCGCCATGCCAGAGGCATTGGCTGCCGCGTCTCCACTTCCTGCTCCAGTCTGGCCTGTCTGGATTTCTCGGCTCCCCTTGATTTGGGACAGCCGGTGATCCAGATCGCCGAGTCTTGCGGAAAGCGCAGCTTCATCGGACGACGACTTGTCGCGATTTCCGTGTTTGCCGCCGTCCGTGCCGCCCGCCATGATGTGGAGACCCGAACCAACGCTGAAATCAGATGGAAATGACGCCCATCGCCCTCAAAAGCCGCGCGGACCATACTTAGCGCATAAATCCAAGTCAAGCGCCCGCGAACCTTAGTTAAATAGTTGAATTTATTACGCTAATTCTAGAATTTTTTGGGTTTAAAAAGGCCGCCACTGCACTGCGATATCGAGCGCCGTCCCGACTGACTGTCTCGGCCAAGTTGCTTGATAAGGCGGCCTCCGTCTGGTCGGATGCCGCCGCCCACAGCAACCGATACGGAGACCGAATGGCGCGCCAGATCGACTATTATTTCACGACCCAATCGCCGTGGGCCTATATCGGCCACGCACTGTTCGAGGACGTGGCGAAGGCAAACAGTCTCAAGATCAATTACAAGCCGGTCTTCCTTGGCGAGGTGTTTGCTGAAACCGGCGGACTGCCGCTGGCGAAGCGCCATCCAGCGCGCCAACGCTATCGCCTCCTCGAATTGCAGCGCTGGCGCGAAAAGCGCGGTCTGCAATTCCATCTCCAGCCCGACAATTGGCCGGCCCACCCCCGGTTGGCAGATGGTGTCGTGCTTGCGGCGATCGAAGCGGGACAAAATCCCGAACCGTTCGTGCGCAGCGCTTACAAGGCGATCTGGGAAAAGCAACTTCCGCTTGGAGATGAGGCGACGGTCACCAAACTCGCCGATCAATCGGGACTACCAGGCGCTAAACTTGTCGCGCGCGCATTGTCGGATGAGATCGGTGCAATTTACGACAAGAACCGCGACGACGCGATTGCGGCGGGTGTTTTCGGCTCACCCGCCTGGGTGCTCGATGGCGAGGTGTTCTGGGGGCAGGACCGGATCGAATTGCTCGCTGATGCGTTGAAATCGGGGCGCAAGGCCTACACACCGGATGTCTGACGCCGTGGCGACAGACGCATCGTAATAAAAAAGGTGCAACTGATGCCGATTTCAAAATTCGAATATCGTCGTCCCCTCCGAAGCCTCCTATGGATTGCCGCTGCTACTCTGGTGCTGTGTCCTGTGGCAGCCGATCGAAGCTCCGCTCAATCCGCTCCCGACACTGAAAACGGTCGTTACACGCTGTCGCCGGTTGCAGGAGATTTTCTGCGCCTCGACACGCGCACTGGAATTGTTTCCACCTGCAGCAATAAAAACGGATGGGTATGCAGTGTTGCGCCGGACGAACGTTCAGCACTGGATTCCGAGATTGGTCGTCTGCAAGCGGAAAATCAGAAGCTCAAGGATCAGCTGACGCAACGCAATCCAACCGGGGCACAGACACCGGATGGCGGTAAAAAAGCCACCGGCGCGACGGACAATTTCGAGCAACTGCGCAGCGACAACCAAAAACTGCTGGCCATGATCGATCGCGTTTGGGAGCGGCTGATCGAGATGGCGGGAAAGATCCAGAAGAAGCTATCTGAAAAAATCTGATCGCTTTTTTCTTTGTCCAGATCGGCACATAAAAAATCGGCCGCGGATTGCTCCGCGGCCGATTTCGTTTCGAACCGGACGAGCCGGTTCAAATCTTACTTGGTGATATCGACGTCCTTGGTTTCCGGCAGGAAGAAGAAGCCGA
>JAPLPA010000199.1 GCA_026400415.1 Afipia sp.
TCGGACTACGACCGCGAGAAGCTGCAGGAGCGTCTGGCCAAGCTCGCGGGCGGCGTTGCCGTCATTCGCGTCGGCGGCGCGACCGAAGTCGAAGTGAAGGAGCGCAAGGATCGCGTTGATGACGCGATGCATGCGACCCGTGCGGCTGTCGAAGAAGGCATCGTGCCGGGCGGCGGCGTCGCTCTCCTGCGCGCATCCGAGCAGCTCAAGCGCATCAAGACCCAGAACGACGACCAGAAAACCGGCGTCGAGATCGTCCGCAAGGCGCTCTCCGCTCCGGCCCGCCAGATCGCCATCAACGCAGGCGAAGACGGCTCGGTCATCGTCGGCAAGAGTCTGGAGAAGGATCAGTATTCGTACGGCTTCGACTCGCAGACCGGCGAATACGTCAACCTGATCTCGAAGGGCATCATCGACCCGACGAAGGTCGTTCGCGCGGCGATCCAGAACGCAGCCTCTGTGGCGGCGCTTCTGATCACGACTGAGGCCATGATTGCCGAAGTGCCGAAGAAGGCCGGTCCTGCCGGCGGCGGCATGCCTCCGGGCGGCGGCATGGGCGGCATGGATTTCTGATCCACGCTTCTCAAGCGAATACAAAAACCCCGGCAGCGATGCCGGGGTTTTTTCTTAAGGCGAACGATCAGCCGTTACTGGCAGAGCGTGCGGATGCCGTTCTCGTTGATGAACACGCTGCCGGGCTGACAGACAAAACCGTTGCGCGAGGCGTAACCGCCGCGATAACCAGTGTCGCCGCCGCTGTAGCCGTTCGAAGCGCCGCGATCGCTGCGGGTGGGAATGCCGGCGCTGGACTTTCCGTTCCAGCCGTCACCGCGATCCCAGTCATTGCCGTAACGCGCATAGCCGCCGCGATACGAAGGTCCGTCATTGTCCCAGTTGTCGCCATAGGCGGCGTTGGCGTCGTAGCCGCGATTGTAGTTGTAGCCGTTGTTGTAAACCGAGCCGCGCGGCGAAATATCCTGTGCCATCGCGGTCGTTGCGGCCAGCATTGTCACTGCGGCTGCGGCCGCGAAAATCTTTGTGCGAGTCATGATTTGCTCCATTTGTATTGATGGAGATCAACGTGCGGAAGCGGCGCATGTTCCGGCGCAAAACGCGCGAATAATGGGCGGAATAGCGGGTTTCATCGTGCTGCAGAAATGACATGATTGAGCGCGGGCGGCATGGATTTCTGATTCACGTGTTTCAGTCGAATACGAAATACAAAACCTTGGCGGAAACGCCGGGGTTTTCTATTTGATCTCACTTCAGCGTAATCACCTGCTCTTGAAGCGACGCAATAGGAATATTAACGTCGCAGATGAGGCCGGTGGGTTCGAAGATCAAACGCGCTTCGCCCTGCAACTGGCCGGGCAGTGCCTGCTCTATGAATCGGCTGCCGAAACTCTTTTTCAGCGGCGTGGTGACGACAGGGCCGCCGCTCTCGCGCCATTCGAGCTTGAAGCGATGCGCAACATCGTCGACCGACCAGGCGATCGACACGCGCCCGTCCGGCACCGACAGCGCACCGTATTTCAGTGCGTTCGTCGAAAGTTCATGAATGACCATCGAGAGCGCCACCGCAGGCCCCGACGACATCGCGATGTTGTCGCCGGTGATCGTGAACTGCTTGAGACCCGCAGTCTGGAACGCGACAATCGCGTTCTCGACAAGTGTGCGGCAACCGGCCCCCGTCCAGCTTTCGCGGATCAGAAGATCGTGCGAAATGCCCAGTGCTGCGAAACGGCTGGCGATCGTCGCGGCAGCGGCATCGACGCTGGTGGCCCCGCGCAGGCTTTGCGAAGCGATGGCGGAGGCAATCGACAGCATGTTCTTGACGCGATGATGCAGTTCGCCGATCAGCACGGTCTGTAGCTTCGCGGCAACGACACTCGCTTCAGCTTCGACACCTGCCTGGATCAGCAGTTGCCGAAGCTGATCGTTCTCACTTTCAACATCGCGTAGCTGGGCGCGAGGCTGTTGCTGAAGTCTCATGCACCTCTCCGTCAGGCTTTGCGCTTCGGCGCGATTACAACCGGATTGAGTTCGAGAATTTTCTTCTGCGCGTCGGCGTCGTTGGCATGCGGCCCGGAGACGAACGTGCCGCTGACTTTGTGGATGTACCAGCCGGTCTCGATGCCGAGCCGCGCGGACTCCTCCGCTTTGACGTGACGCGACGCGAGGTTCTGCATGGAAATCTCAGTCATAATCAATTCTCTCGTTCCCGCCGAACGCAAAGATGAAGTTTCAGGATCAATCGTTCGCGGAAAACAATCGAATTCGAATTAGATGTCGCTATCCAGCCGCTTGAAATCGGCAAGCACAGCGTCAACAAGATCGCGATGCCGCGTATCCTGCACGCCGAGCGTCGCGGCATAAAGATTGAGAACGTAGCGCGCCTTCGCCGCCGCCTCCGGCCACGACGCGGCAGGCACATCGAGCAATTGCGTCTCGATCACCAGCTGACGGTCGCGCAACGTCGCCGCCTGCGACTCCGCGTCGGCGAGCATGCGCCGAATGCCTGTCGCCTTCTGTGCCGCCATGCCGCGATGGGTGTCGAGCTTGATAGGTCCGTCGCTCATGCAGCATCCAGCTTGCGCGCTTCGGACAGATCGGCGGCACTGATCGCGATCATTTCCATCGAATGCTGATGCGGCGGCGCGCCCGGCACCAAAATGAGAGTCGCTACGCGCCGGTAACTCGGAAAGGACAGACCTTCGATCAACTCTTCGTCGGTCACGACGTCATAGGCCCCCGCCGCCAGCATGCGGCCGATGCCTTCAATCGACGCGGGGCGCGTGAAAACGACCGTCTCGCGCCGCGAGCGGATCGTCATAAGGCAGCGGCGAAAAGGAGCATGCACGACAGTGCGCCTTTATGGCGCAAATAGCCACCATTCGTTTTCACTTGACAGATTTGGAACTTTAGGATTATATTCCGAACATCCCGTCCCAAGTTTGAGGGCGTTTCGCGATCGTCACGATGCGCGGGGTGGGATGCGGTGGCCGCGTGCGGTGTTCGATGCGCGGGCTGGACGAACGGGCGCACGCCTCACAAGGGCGCGGCGCTTTTTTATTCGGCTCATGCTGACGACGCGCTTCACGCGGACGGCCCAAGGCGTGTGATCCCGGCGCATCGGCTTGCGCCATGGAGGCAGGACGAAAGCGTCGCCTTACAAGAGGCGGCGTCGGACATCCGTAAGCCCGCGTAACGGTGGTGCACCCAGCTTCGGACACCGGGGATGATCGCGCAACAAGCCGTTCCAACCATTGCGTGCGGAACGCCGGACGCATCCGGCGTGTTCGTGGTGACTCTGCTCGTGTGCCAAAAACTCACTTTTGCGCACGAGGCTGCGGACGCATCGCGCGTCCGGCGTTCCGCGCGTCCGGCGTTCCGCGCACCCTCAATTTGAGGGCGAAGGAATGTAAGACAACACAGCGCGCCCGCGCTTCCAAGAATAGGGACGATGACTCATGACGTGGCGCATGCGTAGCAACACGTAAGCGGCGCGATTAACGTTACAAAAGAGTTTAGAGTGCGCGCCGCGCCGTTCAAGACATACCTACCACTCCCCGCCTTTGCATCCGTGATCCTGTCCCGCGCATTGGAGACAGTCATGGGTTATTTGTTTCTCGCGTTGACGTTTTACATTTTCGGATTTCTCACCTGTGCCGGCGGCGTTGCCGTGCTGGTGCAAGCCGCCGAAGACGAAGCGCTTCACGATCTCAGAAATCAGTAACGAGTTTTGACGGCGCGCTTCGCCGTTGGAACGCCCATGACGTTGACGAATAAAACGCAAGCAACAGGGACCGGAACATGATTCATCACATCGCAAGAGACGCCGAGGCCAAGCGCGACAAGATCATCTGCCGTGAAATCGAGTGCGCCGACATCGACGCCATCGCAACGCTGCTGGCGCGTGGCTTTCCCGCACGCTCGCGCGATTACTGGCTGCGCGGATTGAAGCGCGAACAGGTGCGCGCAATTCCGGATGGCTATCCGCGCTACGGATACATGCTCGAACACCAGGGCCTCGCCATCGGCGTCGTGCTGGTGCTTTACGCGCAGACCACGCGCGACGGTCAGCCGTCGATCATGTGCAATGTCGGAAGCTGGTATGTGGACGAGGCGTTTCGCGGTCACGGCCCTCGCCTGTTGCACTCCGCACTGAACCGCGAGAACGTCACCTATACGGACACCACGCCGTCGGTGCCGACCTATTCGTTCGTCGAGCGCATCGGTTTCAAAAGCTATTGCAACGGCTTGTTCTTTTCGGTGCCACTGTTTTCGCGCGCCAACTCCGCCATGCGGGCTGAAATCATTTCGCCGGATTCGAACACGGTGACCGGATTGCCGCAAGCGGAAGCCGAACTGCTGATCGATCACGCGCGTTACGATTGCTTGAGCATCGTGTGTCGGACGCCGCAAGGTGCGGAGCCGTTCATCCTGCTGCCGTTTCGTATGAAGCAAGGCAAGATCGCCCTGCCCGCGATGCAGTTGATCTATTGCCGCAATATCGAAAGCTACAAGCGCTGCGCACATGCGATCGGGCGCGAAGTTTTGCGGCGCGCGCGGCCTGTTGTCATTCTGGATGCGAATGGCGCGGTCGGCGGGCTTTTTGGCGTCTACACGGAAAGACGCGGACGCAAATATTTTCGCGGCCCGCAGACGCCGGAACTTGCGAACCTCACCAACACCGAACCTGTACTGTTCGGGCTTTGATCGTCTTGCAAGAAAGAGGACACGCGATGACCGCCACATATCCGCAGTTCGATTCTGCAACCGGGACAATTCACGGCGCAACGCCATTTGAATGGACGCTGCTGCGCGCTATCCAACTGGGCGCACGCATCAGCGCGCTGTGGGGCTATCGCGGGTTCGGCGCGTGCTGCCGAATTCTGCAAAGACTTATCCCCGGCCGCGCATTCACGGTTATGCTGGCGCACGATACGGCGTTCAGGTTTCCCTTCGCGGATGGCTATTGGAGCATGTTGTTCGGTGGAGCCGAGATTTACGAACCCGAGATCGAGGGTTTTCTGAAAAGAACGTCGGGTGAAAAATACACGCTGGTCGATTGCGGCGCGAACTACGGATACTGGTCCGTGCTGGCATCCGGGCCGCGCTACGGTTCGCAAAGGGTCGTCGCCATCGAGCCGGCATCGGATACTTTTACGATTTTGAAAAGCAATGCGGTTCTGAACGGCAATCGCTTTGCCTGCATCAGGATGGCTGTCGGAGCGCGGTCAGGCCGCGTGCATCTGTCAGGCTACAAGCATGAAGCGCGCGCCGTGACCGACGCGGACGATATCGATGGCGAAAACGTCGGGATGCTGACGCTGGATAGCCTGATTGATGACGGCCATATCGGCACGGGCGAGAAGACCGTCGTGAAGCTCGATGTCGAAGGACTGGAAATCGCCGCCCTCGCTGGCAGCCGGCGACTGCTCGAGAGCGATTGCGTCGTGATCTGCGAAGATCACGGCAGCGACAGGAATCATACCGTCTCGCGGCACATTCTGGAAAAAACGCCGCTCAAACTGTTTTGCTACGATCTTGTATTGGGACGTTTCGAAAACATAACGAACGTGGCCGCACTCGACCGCATCAAGCGTTTTCGCAATCGCGGCTATAATGTTTTCGCCACAGCGTCACCATACTGGGAGGCAAGACTGCGTGCTTAGAAAATCGTGATGGATTGCGCGCTAGCGCGGCAGCAATTCCGGCGCAGGCGAATGATCGAGCACATCGCCCGTCGGGCCTTCGGCCAGATCGATCTCATAGCTTTCGATGACCGTGCCGCGGCGCTTGCGCTTCAAGTCGCCGATTTTCTCGATCCGCGCGAAATCTTGCTTTAGGCGAATGGGACCGTTTGCAAAACCCACGAGTAGCATTTTGCCCTCGAGCAGGTCTGCGTCAGGCTCCGGTGCGTTCGTCCAGCGGTAGCGGTCGCCGCGCTGTGCCACGCATGTTCCGTTCGGCAAGTAAAACATCATCCACGCCGTCGAGCCGTAATCCTGTCCGAGAATGCAGCGCGCGCCCGTAGATTTGCGCATGTCCTCGATTTTTTGCGCGAGATCAGTCCAACCCACGCCGACGCTACGCACGCTGGCGTCACGTCTGTAGCCAGTGAAAAAGCCGGTATTGGTCTGCACGATGAGGACGAGAAAAATCACAACCCCCGTTGGAAGCGCCCAGCGGCGGGAAAATTCCACTGCGCGCTGATTGATCCCTTTCCAGGAAACGCCCCATGCCGCATAGGCCGCCGCAATGGAAAACGCGGGATAGATTGGCCCGAACCAATTGGCCTCGACGCGATCGTGCAATGCATGCCAGAAAAAATAGAGGACGATAACCCAAAAGCTGACAGTGATGAGACCACGCACCGCATCGCCACCCGTGCCGCGCCGGGCAAGCGCCGAGAGACCGAGAATTCCGAGAATAAAGATTGACGGCGTCGCGAAAGCAAACTGAGTTGGAATCATCTCGCCGATATATTTCAGCTTGATGCTATCGAAGCGCGCGCGACCGATCTGTTTGATGAATGAAACCCATTGATGATCAGCGTTCCACAGGATCGCCGGTGAGAAGATGGCGAAAGCGACGATGCCACCGAAATAGAGCCATGGCGACAGGAACCAGCGCCGCAGGCCTTTGACCATGACGAGCCACAAAAGAATTTCGGCACCAAAAAACAGCGCCGTATACTTCGAGAGCAGTGAGCAGCCAACTGCAGCTCCAACCGCGAGCCACCATACGCCGCGCCCCGTCTCGTAAATCTTGGCGAGAAAGAACAGAACGAAGGACGATGCCACCATCAGTGGCGCATCAGGTGTAACGATCACCGTTCCAACAGCGGCCATCAGCGTAACGTTGAGAAAGATTGCGGCGCTGGACGCAATCCGCCGATTATCGAACAGGATGTTAGCTGTACGATATACCGCCCAGCTCATGGGCAGTGCGAGAAGGATCGACGTCACCCGGACGCCGAATTCCGTATCGCCCGCGATCATGGTGCCGAGACGAATGACCAGCGCGACCATCGGCGGGTGATCGTAGTAACCGCCGGCAAGATGTTTCGACCACGTCCAGTAATAAGCCTCGTCGAAGGTCAGCGGCGTAAACGTCGCGACAGCCAGACGCAGCAGCACAAGCGCAATTACGGTGATCGCCGTATTGCGGGCCAGCCTGGATTCTTCGATTGTCATTTTGCGCGCCAGACAAAAAGGCTGGAGACTGCGTAATTCCAAACCACGCCCATCAATGCTCCCGCCGCTCCCGCCAGCCACCAGATCGGCTCCTGGTCGTAAACCGAGAATGCAACGCCAACATTGGCGAGAAGACCGACACCGCAGACAAGATAAAACAGCAGAAGTCCGCGCACGATACTGAAGCCCTTTAGCCGCTGATCGCGATAGGTCAGCCGATTGTTGAGAAAGAAGTTGCCGGTCATGGCGACAAACGCCGCAATCGCTTGCGATTCCGCGAACTCGACGCCGTATCGTTCGGACAAAATATAAAGCGTCACCAGATGCACAAAAAGGCCGACGCTGCCGACCAGTGCAAACAGCAGGAAGCGCAGCGACACCAGATCGTGCGTCATCTTCGCCAGCACAAGACCAAGAAAATCAAGCACCACCATGGAGTCCAGTTTGCTTTCGCCATGCAGTCGTGTGCCGAAGGAATAAGGAACTTCGACGACTCGCAGTTTGCCCCCCGCTGTCGCGACGAGATCAAGAAGAATCTTGAATCCCTGCACAGACAGCGAAGGTGCGAGCTGTTCGAATCGATCGCGCCGAATCATGAAGAAGCCGCTCATCGGATCGGCAACATTGACATGGAGCAGCTTGGTCGCGATCTTGGTGGCAAATACGCTGCCGCCTAACCGCGCTGACCCAAAACTGTCAGCGCTCCCGCCGCTCACATAGCGGCTACCGACGACGAGTTCGGCTTTATCCGCCGTGAGCAGTCCAAGCATCTTCGGCAATTGTGTTTCATCATGCTGCAGATCAGCGTCCATCACGGCGACGTAAGGCGCGCTCGATGCAAGGATGCCCTCGATGCATGCCCCGGAAAGTCCGCGCCGTCCGATGCGCCGGATACAACGCGCGCGTGGATCGGTTTGGGCGAGCTGCCGCACGACGGCCCATGTGCCATCCGGCGAATTGTCATCGACAAAAATGACTTCCCACGCGATCCCCGCAAGCGCCGTATCGAGCTTTGCGAAAAGCTTCGGCACATTGTCGCGTTCGTTGAATGTTGGGACCACGACGCACAGTTGCCGCGCCGTGACTGCCGGTGGTGTCGATTCTGCCATGGCGCAGCGTATATCCGGCGCGCTACACGATGCCAAGGTACCGCCGGGCGGACGGGCTAGCCGGAAATCGGGTGGAAAACCAATAGGTTCGAGCCAAACATGCCAACGGCCACGGAGGGATCCGTTGAGAGATTTCGTTCAGCGCGTACATCCGGCGCCTATTCGTCTCTCAGGGTATCTTCTCGTGGCCGTTCCGGCGATGGAGCGGGGGCTGCGACATCGCCGTTAGAAAGCTAAATGGGGATCGTCACGCCGTTCCGCAAGGGGAGTTTCAATGGCAAGCAAATCCGGCAAAATCCATATCGGCGTCGGCGGCTGGACATTTCCGCCGTGGCGCGGCGTGTTCTATCCGGAAAAGCTGACGCAGGCCAAGGAACTGAGCTACGCGGCTTCCAAGCTCACCTCGATCGAGATCAACGGCACGTATTACGGTTCGCAGAAACCTGAAAGCTTCCGCAAGTGGCGTTCCGAGGTGCCGGACGGGTTTGTCTTCTCCGTCAAGGGGCCACGGTTCGCGACCAACCGGCGCGTGCTGGCGGAAGCCGGAGATTCCATCAAGCGCTTCTACGATTCCGGCGTGCTTGAGTTGCGCGATACGCTTGGACCCGTGTTGTGGCAATTCGCGCCGACCAAAAAATTCGACGAAGTGGATTTCGGCAAATTCCTGGAATTGCTGCCGCGCAAGCTTGAGGGCCGCGCGCTGCGCCACGTGGTTGAAGTGCGCAATGACAGCTTCATAGCGCCGTCGTTCATCGCACTGCTGCGGAAATTCGCGGTTCCCGTCGTCTACGCGGATCACGCAAAATATCCGGCCATCGCCGACCTCACCGCCGATTTTGTTTATGCGCGGCTGCAAACCGGCAAGGACACAGTAAAAACCGCCTATCCGCCGAAAGCGCTCGATGTCTGGGCTAATCGCCTAAAGATTTGGGCCAAGGGCGGCGAACCCGATGACCTGTCGCGGGCGGACAAGACATCCGCTAAGAAGGAGGCGCGCGATGTATTTGCA
>JAPLPA010000592.1:0-558 GCA_026400415.1 Afipia sp.
GATGACCACGTCGTGCAGGTTGGCGACGATGGCCGCGACCGAGAATTTCCATTCGAAGCGAAACGCCAGATAGATCATGATGCCGGCGATCACGAAGAGCAGCGCCAGGCCGCGCTCAAGCACATCTCGTCATCGGCGTCATTCGACAAGCTTGGCGACTGCGATCTCGTCATCGAGGCCGTCACCGAGCGCGAGGACGTCAAGCGCAAGACGCTCGCCGACCTCTGCCCGCATCTCAAGCCGGGTGCGCTGATCGGCACCAACACGTCCTCCATCTCGATCACGCGGCTCGCCGCCGCGACCGACCGCCCGGAAAAGTTCATCGGCATTCATTTCATGAACCCGGTGCCGGCGATGGAACTGGTCGAGATCATCCGCGGCATCGCCACTGCCGACCCGACATGCGAGGAAACCAAGGCGTTCGTCACCAAGCTCGGCAAGAAGATCGCGGTGTCGGAAGATTTCCCGGCCTTCATCGTCAACCGCATCCTGCTGCCGATGATCAACGAAGCGATCTACACGCTGTATGAAGGCGTCGGCTCGGTCGATGCCATCGAT
>JAPLPA010000592.1:578-1618 GCA_026400415.1 Afipia sp.
GCGATGAAACTCGGCGCGCATCATCCGATGGGGCCGCTGGAACTGGCGGACTTCATCGGCCTCGATACGTGTCTGTCGGTGATGCAGGTGCTGCACGAAGGGTTGGCGGATTCGAAGTACCGCCCGTGCCCGCTGCTGGTGAAATACGTCGAGGCCGGCTGGCTCGGCCGCAAGACGCAGCGCGGCTTCTACGATTATCGCGGCGAAAAGCCCGTTCCGACGCGCTAAGACGCAATTCAATAAAACTTTAACTATATCGTCCGAGACTGCGCCTTCCGGCCGCCCTGCGGCCTGTCGAGCATAGGTTCTATGGACCCCGTCAGCATCGCAACCGCATTCGTCAGCCAGCAGGCCAGCCAGTTCCAGACGGCGGCGGCAGCGAAGATGATGAAGATGAATGCCGACGGCGCGCAGGCCATCGCACAGCTCCTCGACGCCGCCGCTCAGAATGCCACCAAGGCCATGACCGCAGCCGGCATCGGGCAGAACCTCGACATCACCGTCTAGATTTTCCGCCGTATCGCCGATCGTCGTTTCATCGCCGGTGAGAATCGGGAACAATGCCGTGGTGCGGACATTGAAGATGACCGCCGTCGCGCATTGGGAAATCAGCACATGGCAAGAAAACAGCGTCCGTCGATTGTAGGCAGGCTCGGCCATGCGTTCGGCGACATCGCGGATGCGGTGAGCGTCGCGGCGACGGGTTCGCAGCTCGGCGTGCTGGAACTCGCGGCAGAGGACGAGCTGAACGAAAGCCGGGCGAGGCCTGCGCGGAAGACGAAGGCCAAGAAGAAAGCTGTGAAGAAGACGGTGGCAAGGAAGAAAGCCGCAGTGAAGAAGACCGTGCCGAAGAAGAAAAAGGCTGTGGTGAAGAAAACCGCGAAGAAAGCTCCCAAGAAGTCTCTTAAAAAATCCAAACGCCGCTGATTACTCCGTCCTCATCCTGAGGAGCCGCGAAGCGGCGTCTCGAAGGACGAGGGCGGCCCTTAGAAGTTGTTATCCGGGCGGCTTCGATGCTTCGAGACGCGCACGATGTGCGC
>JAPLPA010000597.1 GCA_026400415.1 Afipia sp.
GACAACAGGCGGCGAACGCTATACGCGCGACGGTTCGTTCCAGATCAATTCGCAAGGCCAGCTCGTCACCACGGGCGGCGACGTCGTACTCGGCGCCAACGGACCGCTCGTGTTTCAGCCGACTGACCGCGACATCAATATCGCGAAGGACGGCACGATCACGGTTCGCGAAGGTGCTGCCACACTGACCGACTCGGTTCGCGGCAAGCTCCGGCTTGTCAGCTTCGATGCGCCACAGCGACTCGTGAAGGATGGACGAAACTTTTTCTCAGCGCCCGCCGGCGCGAACGCAATCCCCGATACGACCTCAAGCGTCAATCAGGGCTATGTCGAGAAATCGAACGTCAATTCGGTCACCGAAATGAGCCGCATGATCGAAGTGATGCGCACCTATCAGAATGTCGCTGCGCTGATGCAGCAGCAGAGCGATCTGCGCAAGACCGCAATTCAAAGCCTCGCTGACGTTCCGGCTTAAAAAGGAATTTTCCCATGCAAGCTCTTTACACCGCAGCAACCGGAATGGCCGCACAGGAATTGAACGTGCAGGTTATCTCCAACAACATCGCGAACCTTCGCACCACGGGCTACAAGAAGCAGCGTGCGCAATTCCAGGACCTGCTTTACCAGCACGTCAAGCGCGTCGGCGCGCAGGCGTCGGATCAGGGCACCATCCTTCCGGTCGGTGTTGATATCGGCGGCGGCGTCAAGACTGTCGGCACGCCACGTCTCATGACGCAGGGGACCATGTCGCCAACCGGTGGCGACCTCGACATCGGCATCCGCGGCGAGGGCTTTTTCAAAATTCAGGTTCCTGACGGCACCTACGCCTACACCCGCGACGGCTCATTCCAGATGGACGCTCAGGGCCGCATCGTGACGTCGCAGGGCAATCCAGTGCAGCCGACGATTACGATTCCGCAGAATTCGTCAGGTCTGGCAATCAACGCGCAGGGTCAGGTTTCTGTCACCACGCCTGGATCGACCACGCCGACCGTTGTCGGGCAAATCGGTCTTACGCGCTTCATCAACAAAGGCGGCTTGCTGTCGATCGGCGACAATCTGTTCACCGACACGCCGGCTTCCGGCGCACCGCAGGACGGCATCGCCAACACCGATGGTTTCGGCGACATGCAGCAAGGCAACCTCGAACAGGCGAACGTCGAAGTCGTGTCGGAAATCTCCGACCTGATCGCTGCTCAGCGCGCTTACGAAATGAACGCAAAGGTGGTCAGCGCAGCCGACCAGATGATGCAATCCACCACCGGCATGTTCCGCTAAGGGAGTTGAAAATGATTTTCCGCTCATTCCTCATCGCAACCGCCCTGCTCGCCGCTGGCGTCAACACCGCTTTCGCCCAATCCGAACAGGACGCGCCGGTCAACCCGGTGCTGCGCGCAAGCATCACCGTGAACAGCGATGTCGTTCGCATTGGCGACGTCATCGAGAACGCAGGAACGGCCGCGCAGATTGCTATCTTCCGCTCGCCGGATCTCGGCACTACGGGTTCGCTCCCGACGTCGCAATTGATCGAGACCCTTCGCAATCACCAGGTCATCGGCGTCGACACCGGCAACATTCGGGAAGTCAGCGTGACACGCTCGTCGCGCACGCTGGCCTCGAAAGACATTGAAATGCAGGTCGCGCGCGCTTTGGAACGTCGCAACGGTCTTGGTGACGCGGCCAATCTGTCCATCACGTTCGACCGTGACTTGCGAGAGCTGCAACTCGACGCTTCGAACAGCGGAGACATGCGGGCATCTGTCACGCGTTTCGATTCCCGAAACGGTCGCTTCGACGTGACTTTCGATATTGCCAACGATGCCAATGCAACACCGACAAAGTTGCGCTTTACGGGCATCGCAGTGGAAACCGTCGAAGCAGCGATTTTGACTCGCGGCGTGGAACGCAACGAGGTTCTCAAAGCTTCAGATGTTGTCACCGAACGCCGTCCAAAAGCCGAAGTCGGAAACGATGCGGCACTCCGCGAACGATCTGTCGGCATGCAGGCCCGCAAGGCGTTGCGGGCGGGACAGCCATTGCGATCCGCCGATCTCGGTAAACCAGATCGTGTGACGCGCGATCAGAGCATCACACTGATTTACGAGGCACCTGGCCTTTATCTCACCGGCCGCGGCAAGGCGCTTGAGAGCGGCACAGAGGGCGACACAGTCAACGTTCTCAATCTGCAATCGAAGCGAACGGTGCAAGGCATTGTGATCGGTCCGGGCCAGGTGTCCGTCTCGATTGCCGCCCCGCGTATCGTCACTGCAGCTGTAACAACCGCCGCCGACAATCAGTCCCCGACAACCGCCGCCTCCGACACCCAGAAAGCTGAGTAAGTCATGTTCCAGTCACGCGCATTGAATCGTATTCTTCTCGCAAGCAGCATTGTCTCGATCGGCGGCCTCAGCGGCGGGTGCTCTTCTCTCGATCGGCTCGCATCGATCGGGGAGAAGCCGAAGCTTTCGGCGATCGATAATCCGACCACGCAGGCGGGCTACAAGCCGGTATCCATGCCGATGCCCGCCCCTCAAGCGGCGTCTTACAATCCGAACTCGCTTTGGCGAAACGGTTCACGCGCCTTCTTCAAGGATCAGCGCGCGCATCAGATCGGTGACATTTTGACGGTCACGGTCAACATCACCGACAAGGCTAACATCGCCAACGAGACACAGCGCAGCCGAGCCAACGCGTCGGACTCAGGCATTACGAATTTCTTCGGCATCACCAAAGTGCCGTTCACGGCCACGCCAGTCCCCGGACGGCTGCTGAGCACGGATTCGACCGCCTCGAGCGACGGCAAAGGTTCGGTCAATCGGCAGGAAGCCTTGCAGACCAATGTTGCTGCGGTGGTCACACAGCTTTTGCCAAACGGCAATCTCGTCGTCGAAGGCAAGCAGGAAGTCCGCGTCAATTTCGAAATTCGCGAACTGGTTGTCGCCGGCATCGTTCGGCCAGAGGATATTCAAAGCGACAACACGATAGATTCCAGCAAGATCGCGCAGGCCCGCATCTCCTACGGCGGACGCGGTCAGATCAACGACGTGCAGCAGGAACGCCTCGGACAGCAGGCCGCGGATATTCTGCTACCATTCTAGCAAACACAGCGGAGACGCCTTGCGTCTCCGCCGATCTCCCACACTGAGCCACGAACCTAGGC
>JAPLPA010000092.1 GCA_026400415.1 Afipia sp.
TCGAAAGCGAACAGCTTGCCGGCGACAAATTTGCGCGCTTCGTCGGCGTTCATGTTTTCCGCTTTTGCGGGAACAATGGCGGCACCGATGACAAGGGCTCCGAAAACGATACGCGCAAGCATGACGACTCCAACTTACTGAACAGGCGGATCGAGGGACAACCGCTTGGCGGCTCGTTCCTTAACCCGCTGATTACCATAACAACCGTGGCGACATTGGAGCAGCATGGTTTGTAAAGTCTGAACGTCTCAGGAGATTTTTACGACGGTCCGGCCGCGCAATTGTCCCGCAAGAATTTTCGGTGCCACATCGAGCACATCGCCCAAGCCAATTTCGGTAGTCATTTCAGCCAGTTTTGCGTGGTCCAAGTCCTTGGCAATACGCTCCCAAGCGACTTGGCGGGGGCCTATCGGACACATCACGGAGTCGATGCCCAAAAGGCACACTCCGCGAAGAATGAACGGCGCAACCGACGACGGCAGATCCATCCCTCCCGCAAGACCGCAGGCGGCGATCGCGCCGTTGTATTTCGTCATCGCCAGCAGATTTGCGAGCGTGGTGGAACCGACGCTATCGATGCCACCAGCCCAACGTTCCTTCGCGAGTGGCTTGCCTGGCGCCGAGAGTTCGTTGCGGTCGACGATCTCCGACGCGCCGAGACCGCGCAGATAATCCGCTTCAGCAGGCCGACCGGTCGACGCAATAACCTGAAAGCCGAGCTTCGACAGCAACGCAACCGCGACTGAACCAACGCCGCCTGCGGCGCCCGTGACGACAATCGGACCATCCTTTGGCGTGAGACCGTGCTTTTCGAGCGCCAACACCGACAGCATGGCGGTGAAGCCGGCAGTTCCGACCGCCATCGCTTCGCGTGTCGTCATGCCGGTAGGCAAACGCACCAGCCAGTCGCCCTTGACCCGCGCCTTTTCAGCGTAGGCACCGAGATGCGTCTCGCCCAAACCCCAGCCAGTGGAAANCATGGGGAAGCGACGCACGACGGGTGATTACCCGGTGATGGCAAGCCCGTCCTTGTAGTTCACGGTGGACCATTCGACTGCGACAGTGACGTCGCCGTCCATCAGGTCTGCTTCGTTGAACTGCGTCAGCGCTGCGGTGGTGCCTTTATCATCTGCCTTGTCGATCCGGATTGCCTTGAAGCTCGCCAAATGACGCTCCCGTGTTGGTCTTGGATTTCGATACCTTCATTGGAGCCTTCGCACACAAATGCCAACCCGGTTTTATCCGCCCCAACCAAGCAAGCGAGAGATGACGGTCCGGGACCAAAATAAATGGCATCCATATCTGGCGAAGACCGAGGAGACCTGTTATATTTGTTTTGCTCGTTATGAGGATAAGTATATGCGGCGGGCATCCGGGACCGTCGACGCGCCGAAGCGTTAGTTTCCGGGAAACGGATAGAGTTTGGAACGCCGGCCCAAAAGGCCGGATTTCTCGGGGTCTAGATATGCTCATCTTGAGTATAAATTGACCGATAGGAGAATGCGATGCCGATGTCTGGAATTTACGGCCCCGACGATTTCGGGAATCCGATTCATAGCCGTGTCACCGGCCAAGTTCGTGCTCGCATCACCGATGCGGAGCGCGCACGTGCCCTCCCAATGCCACCACTCGAATGGACGCCCGAAGTCGAGCGCGCCACCGCACACCTTTATGAGAAGGTGAAGAAGGTCATTCCAGAGATCGAGTGGCCGTTCATGGCACCCTACGTGAAGGCGATCAACGACCTCAAGAAACAGCGCAACGCTGTCATCCTCGCGCACAATTATCAGACGCCGGAGATTTTCCATTGCGTCGCCGACATCGGCGGCGACTCGCTTCAGCTTGCGCGCGAGGCCACAAAGGTGAAGGAGCAGGTCATCATCCAGTGCGGCGTGCACTTCATGGCCGAGACCTCGAAAATTCTGAATCCCGGCAAGACCGTGCTGATCCCTGATTCCCGCGCCGGCTGTTCGCTGGCGTCCTCAATCACGGGCGCGGATGTGCGGTTGCTGCGCGAGCGCTTCCCCGGAGTGCCGGTGGTTGCCTATGTCAACACTTCCGCCGATGTGAAGGCGGAGGTCGATATCTGCTGCACCTCGTCCAACGCCGTGCATATCGTCGAGAGCCTGAACTCCGACACCGTCATCATGTTGCCGGATCAATATCTGGCAAAATATGTCGCATCGAAAACCAAGGTGAAAATCATTGCCTGGAAAGGCGCGTGCGAAGTGCACGAACGCTTTACCGGCGACGAATTGCGCAGCTATCGCGCTGCCGACCCATCGGTGCAGATCATCGCGCATCCCGAATGCCCGCCCGACGTGATCGCGGAAGCGGATTTCACCGGCTCGACCGCGCATATGATCGACTGGGTGCGTAACAATCGTCCGAAGCGCGTTGTCATGGTCACCGAATGTTCGATGGCGGACAATG
>JAPLPA010000450.1 GCA_026400415.1 Afipia sp.
AAATAAAGACCGGCGTCTCAAAATTGCTCGTCTGGCGGCAATTGCGGGGCTTTTCTTCGGTTTGGCCGGGCAGGTTGCTCACGTTGAAGCGGCATCGACCGAACGCATCGTCATCAATCGATATACGGCACTGGCAATCGACGGGTTCGATCCCGTTGCTTATTTCACTGACAAGGACGCCTTGGTTGGACGCCAGGATATTGAGGTTTCCGACCGAGGGGCGATCTGGCGTTTTCGCAACGAGGGTAACCGCGCTATCTATCTTGCGCATCCCGAAGTGTATGGACCGCGCTTCGGCGGCTACGACCCGACCGATGTCGCGCGCGGTAAGCCCGTGCCGGGCCGGGCGCAGATATGGCTCATTCGCGGCGAGCGCCTTTATCTGTTCAACCGCGAGGAAAGCCGGGATGCCTTCGCTGCCGCGCCCGACCGCTTTCTCGAACAGGCTGACGAGAAATGGCCGCAGCTGATGGAAACACTTTCAAGCTATTGACCTGCCGCGCTCGCATCACCCCATGCGATGAATTCCGGCACCCGAAATCCCTCATGAGCTTCGCCAAAGCGCAATGCCGCGCCCTTGCTGTCGGTGATTGTGCCGCCTGCCGCCATCACGACGGCCTGACCGGCTGCAACATCCCACTCGGATGTCGGGGAAAGCCGTGGATAAATGTCAGCGCCGCCCTCGGCGACGCGGCAGAACTTGATCGCGGAGCCCATGACCTGACGGATCGCGCCGGGGCGCGCCGCAATGAATGCCTGGGTGCGCTTGTCCATGTGTGACCGGCTCACCGCGACGATCCACGCGCCGCCTGGACCTGGGTGTTTGCGCGTTTTGATCGGCTGTGCTGCGCGCGACTGCGCATCCTTCGTCACCAGCAAACGTTCCGCGCCATGCCCAACCACGCCGCGCCAGATCAATCCCAACGCGGGCGCACCCACGATGCCGAGCACAGGCTGTCCATGGGTCACCAGCGCCAGATTGATGGTGAATTCATCGCGCCCGGCGACGAATTCCGTCGTGCCGTCGAGCGGGTCGATCAGAAAAAAACTGTTCGTGTAGGGGCGCTTTGCCAGATGCGTGCGCTCTTCCGAGAGCGTCGGCACTTCGGGAACAAGCTTGGCGAGACCCTCCGCAATGATTCCATCTGCGGCCATGTCGGCTTCGGTGACTGGCGAGCCGTCGGTCTTGTTCTGTACCTTCATGGCTGGGCGCGCGATGGCAAGGACGGCAGCGCCCGCCCGTGCCACGATATCGGTGAGCGGTTCAAGGAGCGCCATTGCGGCGCTGGCATCGATTGCCGATCCCTCGCCGGAGATTTCAGTCATCGATCGATCTCATTGAGGCCGCCGTCTCCGCTTAATCCGCTGTGGTTCTAAGCGTTGTCTCCGTAGCAGCAAATCGTGCTGCAGTGTATCAAATCATAAAGCACGCATGATTCGCATTTTCAGCAGGATGCGGCCGAAAAATCTTAGGAATAAGCACTCAGGATACAATTTATGTCTGGCACTTCCGGTCCCGCTCCCGACGCCCTCGACCTTGCTGCACTGATGTGCTCGCGCGTCTGTCACGATCTCATCAATCCGGTGGGCGCAATCGTCAACGGGCTCGAAGTGTTCGACAGCAGCAACAAGGAAGACGACAGGCAGTTTGCGCTGGACCTGATCCGCAAGAGCGCTTTGTCGACATCGGCGCGGTTGCAATTCTGCCGTATCGCCTATGGCGCGGCGGGTTCGGCTGGTGCGCAGATCGATCTCGGTGAAGCGCAGAAAATGGCGCGCGGACATCTTGAGGATGACAAGACCAAGCTGACATGGAATCTGCCGCACATCCTGCTGGCAAAAAACCGCGTCAAGCTGCTGCTGAATTTGCTGGTCATCGCCCAGCAGGCCATTCCGCGCGGCGGCGAGCTTTCAGTCGATCCGGTCGGCGAGGGCGATGCGATGGGATTTCGTGTCCGCGCTGCGGGCCAGAACGCCAAGGAGCCGCTCAACGTGGTTGCTCAGCTCAATCTTGAAAATGCGGGCTCGGTGTCTGCGCATGGCGTACAGCCGTACTATACGGCGCTCCTCGCACAAGCCTGCGGGCTGAAGGTTGCACTCCTCTCCGAGGCGGACGCAGTGGTTGTGACGGCGGCCGCGTCTTAACGATTTGTTAACCGGCGGTGACGGGGTGATACGCGTCTGCGTAGAACTACTTTAGCCCTTTATTCAGTGCGTTCTTTTCCGATTACTCAACCAATATTAAACGCTTTGCCTTGAAAGTAGCCAGAATCCGGAAGCCCGCTTTGCGTGCTCTCCCTGTTCTCGAAGGCTGGTTTGATGGACGATCTTCTGCGGGAGTTTTTGACCGAGACCAATGAGAGTCTCGACACCGTCGATAATCAGTTGGTGCGGTTCGAGCAGGACCCCAACAACGCGAAGATCCTGGATAATATCTTCCGTCTCGTCCACACCATCAAGGGCACCTGCGGCTTCCTCGGCCTGCCGAGACTTGAAGCGCTGGCCCACGCCGCCGAAACCCTGATGGGAAAATTCCGCGACGGCATGCCGGTCACGGGCGAGGCCGTCACGTTGATCCTCTCCAGCATCGACCGCATCAAGGAAATTCTCAGCCAGCTTGAAGCCAATGAATCTGAGCCGGAAGGTAGCGATCCCGATCTGATCGAAGCGCTGCATCACATGGTCGAAGCCGGCATGAAGGGCATGGGCGCGCCTGCTGCCGCCGCTCCGGAAGCCGAAGCGAAGAGCGAAGGCACTCTCATCGTACAGACGCTGGAGCGCGAGTTGCGCCCCGGTGAAGTCTCTCTCGACGATCTGGAGCGTGCATTCCGCGAGACCTCTGTCGAAGTCGAGTCACCGCCGATTGCGCTCGCTGTCCCTGCGAAGGTTTCTGCAAAGCCTGCAGCGAAAGCGGCGCCGAAGAAATCCATTATCGAAAACGAGACTGCCGAAGGCGACAAGGTCGCCAACCAGTCGATCCGCGTCAATGTCGATACGCTCGAACATCTGATGACAATGGTGTCGGAGCTGGTGCTGACGCGTAACCAGTTGCTCGAAATCAGCCGGCGCAACGAAGACTCTGATTTCAAGGTGCCGCTGCAGCGGCTATCAAATGTCACTGCCGAATTGCAGGAAGGCGTCATGAAGACGCGCATGCAGCCGATCGGTAACGCGTGGCAGAAACTTCCACGCATCGTGCGCGATCTGTCGAGCGAACTCGGCAAACAGATCGAGCTGGAAATGCACGGTGCGGACACCGAACTCGACCGTCAGGTACTCGATCTGATCAAGGATCCACTGACCCATATGGTGCGCAACTCTGCGGACCATGGTTTGGAGTCGACTGCGGATCGCGTTGTCGCCGGCAAACCGGAACAAGGCACCATTCGTGTCTCCGCCTATCACGAGGGTGGCCACATCATCATTTGCATCGC
>JAPLPA010000351.1 GCA_026400415.1 Afipia sp.
ATCGACCGAATGTCTTGGCTCGATAGCGAACTGGCCAATCGACCGTTTATCGCAGGCGACCGCTACACCGTCGCCGATATCACCGCCCAATGCGCGCTTTTGCTTGGCAAGAATACTGGCACACCGATCCCAGCGAATTTAGCAAACCTGAGCCGATGGTTTGCCGAAGTCTCGAGCCGTCCGACGGCGCGGGCTTGAGAGCACTTCACCGTCGATGGCGCTAATCAAGAGCTAGATTGACTCGCAATCACATCAGAATCGCCTGCGGGCGATCTGCCCACTTTGAAGTGGTCCTCCCAAAAGTACTATTTTCGGATAGTTGGAGCTGCTCCACCCAACGACTGTATTGAGTGAAGGCCGAGAAGCCACAAATATCGAAGCCAGTTCAGGAGTCATGTGGGAACCCCCGACAAATGCAGTTTGATGACGTTATCCTCGGTCGCCGAAGTATACGAAAGCGCTGATTGAGGAAATCATCGGTTTAGCGATGCGGGCTCCTTCGTCGATGAACACCCAGCCTTGGAATTTCTACGTCATCACGGGCGAACCACTAGATAAGATTCGCGCCGGCAATACAGAACGCATGGTGGCAGGCGTACCGCAGTCACGGGAGTTTCGCACGGGACAGGGGTTTACGGGACAGCACCGCGACAGACAGGTTGGGGTCGCCAAGCAATTGTTCTCTGCCATGGGGATCGCGCGCGACGACAAGGATAAGCGCCAAGACTGGGTATTGCGCGGCTTCCGTCAATTCGATGCGCCGGTATGCGTGATTGTGACCTACGACCGCGTCCTGGACGGTAGCGACGACACGCCGTTCGATTGCGGCGCTGTGGCGACTGCTCTAGTCAATGCTGCCTGGTCCCGCGGGCTAGGTGCCGTGATTAACAGCCAAGGCATCATGCAATCACCGGTGGTGCGTGAACACGCTGGAATTGCCGACGATCAGGTCATCATGAAAAGTATCGCGCTGGGCTGGCCCGATGAAAATTTTCCAGCAAATGCCGTTTTGTCCCAACGAAAATCCATCGACGAAGCTACGGTGTTCGTCGGCTTCGACAATTAGGCGCGCGCACGCGGAAGAGGACCAATTGCGCCGGATAGCTGTGTGTAACGAAAACCTTATCTGCGTTCATTGGACAAGGATGCGCAGGTCTCTAGGCCGGTATACCGAACCGGTGTCATTTGTCCACGCGCCATTCTGGGTGTACTGCATTACCACTACGCCCGGATTTAGGTTTTCAGTAAACACAATGCGCCGGTCTCTCGCCCGGTTCAGCTCACCGGAACCCTTAATTCACACGCGATACTCGGCGGACTTCATCACCACTAAGTACGGATTTAGGTTTTCGGTACACACAGGCCAAAGTGAATATCGGATTTGATTTATGACAGGCGCAGCCAGCAAATCAGAGCGGGTTCTTGAATAGACCAATAATTCCTGTTGAACCCTTCACGTGACCAGCCAACTTTTCAAAAAGCTCCGATTTCGTGAGTCCTGGCTGCAGAGCTTTCGGATCCAAATCCGTCGCGATCAATATAAAGGTGTAATGGTGGGGTGACTGTCCGGGTGGCACGCATGGCCCAAGATAGATGGTTTGCCCAGCGGTACCTTTGCCGCCGATAAAATTGTCAGATGGCTTACCCGCTTCATCCTCGACAAAGCCTTTCACCGTTGCAGGGATGCCGTAGGCGATCCAATGATCGACGCCTGTACCGCGACCTTCTTGATCAGTCATCACTAGCGCGAAGCTTGCAGTACCTTGCGGCACATTTGTCCACGATAGCGGTGGTGATACGTTTTCACCAACGCAATTGGGGTTCGCCTTGTTCGCCCCAGCATTCTTTTTCGACAGCATTGTGCCGTCCAGAAACGAAGAAGATGTTATATTGAATGGCTCGCCCGCTTCAGCAACGGTGACCAGCAATAATGTGCCGACAACTATTCCAAACAGTTGAGTTATTTTCAAATTGCATCTCCTTGATATTTTTCGATTTGCAGAGAAAGAATTTATCAATGTAAAGCAGAGGAACTCATGACTACCCGGTGGGTCGCTTCGTTGGCTGATCTGCCCCCTTTGAAGTGCACCCAAAAGTATTATTTTCAAATGGAGGATAAGATCGATGGAGGTGTATGGCTGAAGAGATCGTCAAAGCTTCCGCAGGGTAATGTATTGATGGCGCAAGGCTGGCAAGTGGCAGACGCGGTAGGAGCGATAGGCGTGACGGAAGGTTTCCGTTCGGATTTAGGTTTTTGGTACACGTAGCTTAGGCTTGACGGGCGATTTCCTGCTCGACGACGACTCTCAAGGGCGGGAGTGCGCGCTGCACAGTGTCCCACACGAATTGAGCGGCGACATCCTCATAGTCGTGGCGATACACATTGCCTGCGCTAGCCATATGCTTCCATGCAATGGCCGGATGCCGCACCTTTAACTCCTCAGGCAGGCGTCGAGAGGCTTCGGATATAATTTCTAGGCAACGTGTGACTGCATAGACCGTGCGTACGTCATCCTTGAACGTGCCGCCGCCAAAGCCTTCGACAAACTGCATCGCGAGATCGATATGATGCAAAATGTCACGAAGGGCGCCGCCCGCAGGCTTAGAAGGCATAGATAGCGTCGGCCGTCGCTGCGGGACGGACATAGGGCTTGAGTCCTTCACGGCTTACAACATCGACGGGTTCATTAAAGAGCCCTGAGATGTAATCC
>JAPLPA010000529.1 GCA_026400415.1 Afipia sp.
GATGCGGCAGCCTTTGATCTTTGCGATCTGTCCGACAATCGATCCGACCGATCCTGCTGCTGCGGAGACAACAACTGTCTCGCCGGATTTCGGTTTGCCGATATTGAGCAAACCGAAATAGGCAGTGAGACCAGCAATGCCGTAAACGCTGAGCAAATGAGTCATCGGCTCCATGCGCGGCACTTTCACAAGATGCTTCGCAGGCACGGCGGCATAATCCTGCCAGCCGGTGTCGCCGAATACGAGATCGCCTTCCTTGAGCGCTGGTGATTTCGACGACACCACTTCGGCGACGCCTCCACCCGCCATCACTGTGTTGGTTTCTACGGCGGCGCGATAGGTTGCACCCTGCATCCACGCGCGGTTCGCCGCATCGAGCGAAATATACTTCACGCGCAGCAACACCTCGCCATCCTTCGGCTCAGGAATCTTCGCTTCCGACATTTTGAAGTGCTGAGGTGCCAGCTTTCCGGTGGGCTTTTCGACCAGAAGAATCTGGCGGTTGACGCTGGTACTCATGGCATTTCCCCGATGAACTTGTTGTTATTTGACCCTATCGCGGGCTGGGCCGCGCCGTCGCAATATGGCGTTATGGCCGCCACGATAGCAGCGTTTTGGGGCCTAGGTAGCGGGATTTCCCGCGATATGGAACAATCCTTGCTAGCTAGAGTTTTCAATGACCTAGGGGCCGAACTCCGCGCGTGTCTGAGGGGTGAGTCATCTTGATTCATGCCCTATTCTCAACGAAATTTTGGCTCGTTCTGACGCGACTGCCGATGTGAGCGGGGGGCTGATGAGAGACGTTGTAGAACCTGCGAAGCGCCGCATCCTTTGCGTGTTTCCTCATTACTCACCTTCTTTTGGCACCTTTGAATACGCCTACAAGCTGACCGATGGCGTCCAGGCCTTCATGCCGCCGCAGGGGCTTTTGCTGATCGCAGCCTCGTTGCCGAAGGGCTGGGAGGTGCGATTTATAGACGAGAACATCAGGAGAGCGAACGACGCGGATTTTGCGTGGTGCGACGCCGTGTTTGTCAGTGGCATGCATATCCAGCGCCCGCAGATGAAAGACATCTGCCGCCGCGCGCATGAGCACGATCTGGCGGTTGCGCTGGGTGGACCGTCCGTCAGTGCATCGCCTGAGCAATATCCGGAGTTCGACTATCTCCACATCGGCGAGCTTGGCGATGCCACCGACGATCTGTTTCGCAGGCTCACGCGCGACACTGCACGTCCGAAGCAGCAAATCGTGCTGACGACACAAGAGCGGCTCGACATGGCGGAGTTTCCGCTTCCGGCTTACGAGCTGATTCCGCTCGAAAAATATTTCCTCGGCAGCATCCAGTTTTCCAGCGGCTGTCCCTATCAGTGCGAATTCTGCGATATCCCGGCTTTGTATGGACGCAACCCGCGTCTGAAATCGCCCGAGCAAGTCACGGCCGAGCTCGATAAGATGCTCGCATGCGGGCTTTCGGGGTCGGTGTATTTCGTCGATGACAATTTCATCGGCAACCGCAAGGCAGCGCTCGATCTGTTGCCGCATCTTGTTGAATGGCAGAAGCGCAACGGTTTTGCGATTCAATTTGCCTGTGAGGCCACATTAAACATCGCCAAGCGTCCGGAAATTCTCGAACTGATGCGCGAGGCTTATTTCCTCACGGTGTTCTGCGGCATTGAGACGCCAGACCCGGCGGCGCTGAAAGCGATGTCGAAGCAGCACAACATGATGGTGCCGATTTTGGAAGGCGTGCGAACGCTCAACAGCTACGGCCTCGAAGTCGTGTCGGGAATCATTCTCGGTCTTGATACCGACACCATGGATTCAGGCGAGGGCGTTCTAGAATTCATCGAGTAGTCTCAGATACCGCTTCTCACAATCAATCTGTTGCAGGCCTTGCCGCGCACGCCGCTGTGGGATCGCCTCAAACGCGAAGGCCGATTGATCGAGGATTCAGATCGCGAATCCAACGTCGATTTCTTCCTGCCATACGATCATGTGGTGGCGACCTGGCGCGACTGCATGGGACGTGCCTATACGCCGGACAAAATGTTTGCGCGCTTCGAGTATCAGGCTCGGCACACGTATGCGAACCGGATCAAGCCGCCGAACAGCAAAGAGCGCCTTTCACGCCGCAACATCGTGCGTGGCCTCACAATGCTGGCGAAAATTTTCTGGTATGTGGGAATTGTGGGCGACTATCGCCGCGAATTCTGGACATTCGCGTGGCCCCGCATCAAGGCGGGTGATGCAGAGCGCCTCATCAGCGTCGGACTCGTCGCGCACCATCTCATTCTGTTTTCGCGCGGTGCGTCGCAGGGCAAGCAAACCGCATCATATTATTCGGCGCCGTTGCAGGAAGTCGCCAAAGCGGCCGAATAGTTGCTCCTCGTCGTATATAAGATATTGATATTTATAGGCTTTTATCGTATCAGAGCCGGATTGTACGGCTGCGCGCCTATCTGCTAAATCCGCGCACGATCAACTCTTTCAACGCCGACGAGAGGCCGCGTTCAGACGCGAGCACAGGCTTCTTGATACCGAAGGCTTCTCGATGACAACCGCAGGCGAATTGCGATCCGGCAAGGGCCACAAGGACGAAAATTTCCCGGTCGCGTCATGGATTATCCATCCGCGTCACCGTGCGCTGATCCTCGCCTTTTATAATTTCGTCCGTACCGCCGATGACATCGCCGA
>JAPLPA010000471.1:0-2845 GCA_026400415.1 Afipia sp.
AAAGGTGGTTCTCATTTCGTCTATGAAACGCAAAACGGTGCTGTGCGATGCGTTGGCATGGGCTTCTTCATGATCCAACAAATACTGCCGCACACACTCGTCGTCGGCGCCGGGTCGTGCGAGAAAAACCAAGCGTTGTGTTGAGCCAAATCCGATTCGGACAATATCAGGCGCGTCACACACGGAGCCATCGCCAGCAGATATCATGCGGTGATTGACATCGTACGACCCTACGGTGTTGCTGACCGCAAGCATCACCGAATGCCGCACAGCCAAAAATTCCGGAGGGAATTTTTGCTTTAATTCATCTGGGGTTACGAATGTATTTTCGCGGTCGACTGTCTTGAGATAATAGACCTGAAGTGTCGACGCCGGCAAATTTACGCATGCCGCGGTCGCCTTCGTTGGCATGAAAAGCCAAACACTCAAAAATACACTGAATGTGCAGCACATCATGGCGTAACAACGTGTCCTAGACATGGCCCGATCCTTTCCGTGATTTGGTGGTGCGGCGTTTCATCCGGATGGACGTGGCTCCATGTATCGCGTGCACCCTGCCGGTCAGTGACGGTGGGATGATTGGTGTCTCCCAACGTGGAGACGTAGCAGGCAATCGGCGTAACGGTCCGTGCCAGGTTGAAATCCCAGCTGCGAACATTCGTCCTTGTCCTGCTGCATCAGATTTTCGTGTGGAACGGCGCAGGCAGAGACTGCGATCGGCAGCAGCGAAAGGACCATCAATCCAGCAGCTCGCAATTTTCGCATCGCATTAACCCCCCAAGGCTATTCGCCTGGATAAGCATGATGATCCTCCGGCGTGCTGGTCAGAATTTTGCCTGCCCGGATTTTCCAGCCGGGTTTTTTAATTGAAGGGTAATCTGGGTTCCTTGAGGAATGACCGCCCCGGCAGCACCGGTCAGCGTATTCTCCGTGGCAGTCGTGAGCGGCACAATTTGTCGTGCCTGGCCCGCGCCAGCCAGCACAGAGCCCGTGTAGCCGGTTGCCGGAACCGGCTTGCCGTCCTCCGCATACAGATAGACCGTGAGTTTTTGACCCGTCACGATCAGTTCTGCTTCGATACCGACCACATCTTGCATCGGACCGCCATTCGGGCCTTTGCCACCGTGGCCGTGACCCTGGGCGAAAGCGGCCGGTGCCAGAGCCAGCGTCAGGGCGGCGGCAAGCAGAGAAATCTTTTTCATGAGCATTTCCTTTCCAGATTGAGCGGGAAGTTATTCAGCGACGGCCGGACGCTTGGCTTCGGACCCGGTGGTATGCGGGAGCGCAGAGATCGCGCTCGAATCTAATCGTGTCTGTTGCCTAACCGCCCATTCGGCGAACCAGGTGTAAAGTACTGGCAGAACGACAAGCGTGAGCAACGTCGAACTGACAAGACCGCCGACCACGACCGTCGCCAAGGGACGCTGGACCTCAGAGCCGATCCCGGTAGAGAGCAACAACGGAATAAGACCAAGACTCGCGACGGTCGCTGTCATCAGAACCGGCCGCAGACGGAGCATGGCGCCCTCGGAGACTACCTCCGTCACCGTTCGCCCTTGTTCGAGGAGCTGGTTGAAGTATGAAACCATCACCACGCCGTTCAACACCGCAACCCCGAAGAGCGCGATAAAGCCGACCGACGACGGCACGCTGAGAAATTGCCCCGAGATCCACAGGGCGAAGACGCCGCCGATCAGTGCGAACGGCACATTCATGATGATGAGCACGGCGTTCGCAATGGAGCCGAACGAGAGGTAGAGCAGCAGGAAGATCATACCAAGACTCACCGGAACGACGACCATGAGCGTCTGCTGCGCACGTTGCTGATTTTCAAACTGCCCGCCCCATGTGACGACGTAACCTGGCGGGAGCTTTACTTTTTCCGCCACCGCTCGCTGTGCATCGGCGACAAAACCGCCCATGTCGCGGCCGCGGACATTGGTCTGGACAACGACGCGTCGCTGCGCCGCCTCGCGGCTTACGACGGGCGGTCCTTCGACAAGGCTGATTTCGGCCACGTGCGAGAGCGGAACACGCATCCCATCCTTGTTCGCGACCCAAAGATCGCCAATGGCCTCGGGAGTGGAGCGAAATTGCTCGGCCATCCGAAGGTAGACGGCAAAGCGCCGCTGGCCATCGAGCACGCTTGTAACCTCCTCGCCGCCGATCGCGGTCGATACCACCTCCATGACATCTGCCACGTTGAGGCCATAGCGCGCCAACTCGCCGCGATCCGCGCGCACCACGAGCTGGGCCTCGCCGCTGATCTGCTCGATCTGCGTATCGGTCGCACCGGGTATGGCCTTGACCGCGTCGAGGATCTCCTCGCCCTTCTCGCCAAGAACGGCGAGATCGTCGCCGAACAGCTTGACCGCGATCTGTGCCTTGACCCCGGAGAGCAACTCGTCGACGCGTGTGGCGATGGGTTGTGACACGCTGATCGTAACGCCCGGATACTCCGAGAGGTCCGCGGTGATTTTTTCAATAAGCTCGTCGCGTGAATGCGTCGTCGTCCACTCGGATTGTGGCTTGAGTCCAACCCATATCTCGTTGTTGCTCACCGGCTCGGGATCTCCGCCGAGCTCAGGGCGCCCCACCTGGCTGATGGCGTAAATAGCCTCGGGATAGGCGCGTAGTTTTTGTTCCATACGCTGCGCGATTCGCATCGAGCTTTGCAATGAGATGCTCGGGTCCATTGTGACGCGGACGCTGAGCGAGCCTTCGTCCAGTTCCGGTACAAAGGCGGTACCGAGAAACGGCACCAATGCGCCCGACGCGATAAGGGCGGCCAGGGCGCAGCCGACAACGGTCAGCCGGCGACGAAGGGCGAACGCGAGCACCGGGC
>JAPLPA010000471.1:2864-3173 GCA_026400415.1 Afipia sp.
GCACCGGGCGGTAGACCCGTTTGACACCGCGCATGAGGAAATTGTCTTCTTCCGAAAACCGGCCGGTCAGAAAGATCGAGGCAAGCACGGGGACAATGGTGAGCGCGACGACCAGCGACCCCAGCATCGCAAACGCGATCACGAAAGCCATGGGGCTGAACAGTTTTCCCTCGACCCCTTCCAGCGTGAAGAGCGGCAGAAAGACGACGATGATGATGAGGACGGCGAAGAAAATCGGATTGCCGACCTCGCGGGCGGCCTGCGCCACACGCCAGCTCATCGGCTGATCGCGATGGTGAGGTTCCGCCA
>JAPLPA010000156.1 GCA_026400415.1 Afipia sp.
CGGACTCCGTCAAGGCCGGACGGCTGGATTTCACGACCGACATTATGGGGCCGGTGGCGGAGGCCGATGCGGTATTTATTGCGGTCGGCACGCCATCGCGGCGCGGCGACGGCCATGCGGATTTGACCTATGTGCACGCGGCGGCGCGAGACATTGCCAAAGCGCTGAAGGGCTTCACTGTCATTGTCACCAAGTCCACCGTGCCGGTCGGCACCGGCGACGAGGTCGAACGCATTATTAAAGAGACCAATCCGACAGCGGAATTTGCGGTGGCGTCGAACCCCGAATTCCTCCGTGAGGGTGCAGCGATCCGCGATTTCAAACATCCCGATCGCATCGTGGTCGGCACCACGGATGAGCGTGCGCGAAAAATTCTCGGCGATGTCTATCGCCCGCTTTATCTCAATCAGGCGCCGATCCTGTTTACCGAGCGCCGCACTGCCGAACTCATCAAATACGCCGCCAACGCATTTCTTGCGACCAAGATCACTTTCATCAATGAGATTGCCGATCTGGCGGAGAAGGTCGGTGCCGATGTGCAGGAAGTCGCGCGTGGCATCGGGCTGGATAATCGCATCGGTTCGAAATTTCTCAACGCCGGTCCCGGATTCGGCGGCTCCTGTTTTCCGAAGGATACCCGCGCGCTCGTGAAAACTGCGCTGGATCACGATGTTCCTTTGCGCATTGTCGAAGCCGTACTCGCTGTGAACGACAACCGCAAACGTGCGATGGCGCGCAAAGTGTCATCCGCGCTCGGCGGAAACCTGCGCGGCAAGACCATCGCGGTGCTCGGTCTGACCTTCAAGCCGGACACCGACGACATGCGCGAAGCGCCCTCGATCCCACTAGTGACAGGCCTGCTCGATCTTGGCGCAAAAGTACGTGCTTACGATCCGGTTGGCATGGAAGCCGCCAGACATGAGTTGCCGAATATCGAATACGCCAAGGATGCGTATGACTGCGCCAAGGGTGCCGACGCGCTGGTGATCGTCACCGAATGGGTCCAGTTCCGCGCCCTCGATCTAGTGCGGCTGAAGCGCGACATGGCGCAGCCGGTGATCGTGGACCTGCGCAACATCTATCGCCGCGAGGAGATGGAAGCGCTCGGCTTCACTTATGAGAGCGTCGGCCGCGGCGCGGTGTAATGGCCGTACGTAACTTCGATACGCCGCTCCCGATTGACGACGTTCTCGACGAGATCGCATCCACGCTTGAACGCAGTAACACCGCCGTTCTCGTTGCACCTCCCGGCGCCGGCAAGACCACGCGCGTTCCGCTGGCGCTGCTCGATGTCGAATGGGCGAAGAATAAAAAGATCATCGTTCTCGAGCCACGGCGCATCGCGGCACGCGCCGCCGCAGAGCGCATGGCGCAAACGCTGGGCGAGAAGGCGGGGGAGACGGTCGGATATCGCGTGCGATTCGGCTCAAGAATTTCACGCGCAACACGAATAGAAGTCGTCACCGAGGGAATTTTTTCGCGACAGATTCTGGACGACCCTGAATTGAACGGCGTTGCCGCCGTGCTGTTCGACGAGTTTCACGAGCGTTCGCTCGACGCCGATCTGGGCCTCGCACTGGCCCGCGACGCGCAGCAGGGATTGCGCGAGGATTTGTGTATCCTCGTGATGTCGGCGACGCTGGACGGAGCACGTGTCGCGAAATTACTCGGCGATGCACCTGTAATCGCCAGCGAAGGCCGGGCATTTCCTGTCGAGACGCGTTATCTCGGCCGCAAGACGGATGTGCAACTCGAACGCCAGATGGCGGACGCTATTGCGACAGCCCTGCGCGCCGATGCGGGATCGGTGCTGGCGTTCTTTCCGGGTGCTGCAGAAATTCGCCGCACCGAGACTTTTCTGCGAGAACGCGTGAGCGATGCGAGCATCGAGATCGTGCCGCTATTTGGCGCGCTGGATTCTGCGGTGCAGGATCGCGCGATTGCGCCGCCACCGAAGGGCGCACGCAAGGTCGTTCTTGCCACGTCCATTGCCGAGACGTCGCTCACGATCGACGGCGTTCGGATTGTGGTGGATTCCGGCGTCGCGCGCGTGCCGCGTTATGAACCTGACATCGGACTCACGCGGCTGGAAACCATTCGCGCGTCACGTGCGGCGGTCGATCAGCGTCGAGGCCGTGCGGGCCGCACCGAACCCGGCATCTGCTACCGGCTGTGGGACGAGCCGCAGACCGCATCGTTTGAGGCTTATACGCGGCCGGAGATTCTGTCGGCGGATTTATCGACGCTGGTGCTCGATCTGGCACAGTGGGGCGTCAGCGATCCGTCAACGTTAGCGTTTCTCGATACCCCTCCCGCCCC
>JAPLPA010000329.1 GCA_026400415.1 Afipia sp.
TGGGCCGAACCGACCAAGACAACGATGGCAAGCGCAAACGTCTCGTTCGCCACCGTCGGCGATAGCTATTGGTCGCCCTTTGCTTATGGCTGGCGCGCATTCGAACGGGTCTATATCGGCCCGGAAGTGCATGCGATGGGCGACGAGACCTATCGCCAGTGGCGGATTGGCGTCCACGCCACAGCGTTGAAGGTCGGCAACTACGAGTGGTCGTTTGGTGCCGGCTATGTCGACGACAGCGATGACCGCAGCGGACTCTATGGCCGCATCGGCGTGTTGCTGCGGCGTTAAATATGGGAATTACCGAAGGAGCAAATGCAGTTTATTTCTTGTCGCCTTTGAGCGTAGTGTTAGTAATTTTACTCGCTGTTTTTATTGGCGGCGGGTTTGTGAGTTGGATCAAACGCAAAGACATCATCGCGCAAGGTGGCAAACTTCGACTGGCCGTTGCATTTATCTGCTCGTTTTTAATGATAGCCACTGCTGGGTGGCTAATCATTGATCGGCTTTCCGCGCCCCGCCCACAACTCGTTATTCATCCAGACTATGTTGCCTGCGTATCGTGGACGGATGACAAAAGAAACTACATGAGAATTCCTTGGCATTACATTTCAAACGTATCCCGTAGGTACGCACCGTATTTTGACATCAACATACAATTCGATCTTGTCCGCAATTATCTTCACGATGCTCCCTGGACAGACCATGTAAGATCAAACGGATGGGTAAATTGCAGATACGGGAGAAATATTTCTCAAAACCGAAACGGCGTGGCGGGCTAAACCATTTTATCCATTGGCGCCCTCGTATCAAACCTTGATGGGACGCGGCCACTCTAAGCCGTCGCCTAACTAATCCAGCGTGCGCCTGAAACGCTTGATGGCAATCGCCATAGCGACAAGCATCAGCGCAAACAATGCAAGCGTGTCATACCGCAGGTCCGACAGCACCGCGCCCTTGAGCATGATGGCGCGCACGATACGCATGTAATGGGTCAACGGCAGACATTCGCCAATATACTGCGCCCACTTGGGCATGCCGGCGAAGGGAAACATGAATCCCGACAGCAGGATGTTCGGCAGGAAAAACATGATCGACATCTGCATCGCCTGAAGCTGGTTCTGCGCGATGGTCGAGAATGTGTAGCCGATAGCGAGGTTCGCCGTGATGAACAGCGTGCTCAGTGCGGCCAGTAACAGCAAGCTGCCAAAAATCGGAACGCCGAATAGAAGTATTCCGATGGCGACAATGATCGCGGCCTGGAGAAACCCGACAAGAATATAAGGGATGATCTTGCCAAGCATGATCTCGAACGGCGTGATCGGCATGGCGAGCAGGCTTTCCATGGTGCCGCGCTCGATCTCGCGCGTCACTGACAGCGCCGTGAAAATCAGCATGGTCATGGTCAGGATGGTGCCGATCAGGCCTGGCACGATGTTCAATGCCGTGTTAGCCGCCGGATTATAGCGTGCGTGCGTGCGGAACTCGAACAGCGGCCCGCCCGGCATCGGCAATCCGCGCTCATTCTGCAACGCGATCTGCGCGACCTGATTAAGCGCGGTCAACGCAGAGCCCGCCGCGACCGGATCGGTTGCGTCGGCGACCACCAGCATCGCCGGCTTGTCGCCGCGGCGTACCGCGCGTTCAAAGCCCGCAGGAATTTCGATACCGAACAACACGTCGCCGGCCTTCAAGAGCTGATCGAACTCATCCTACGTGATGGGCATGTTCCGCGGCGTGGTGTTGATCGCATAGCCAAACAACAAGAGCTGGATCAGCGGCACCATCACAATCATGACGAACGAGACACGATCACGCTTGAGCTGGATGAACTCCTTGATCAGCATCGCCTGGGTGCGGCGCCAGAAGCCGTGCCAGCGGAATCGGCTCGGCCCGCTCACAGTGTGGTCTCCTTCTGCGGAGCGGGTTCTTTCTGGAAGTTATCTTTCGCGCGGCTCATCAATTCGATGAACACATCTTCGAGCGATGGCTCGGACTCATGCCAGTGCAAAGCTGCATCTTCGCGATAGGGCCTGATCGTGGTGTCCAGCGCCGCGTGATCCCG
>JAPLPA010000389.1 GCA_026400415.1 Afipia sp.
CCAGCGCGACGCGCATCTGCAGATCGAGATCTTCCTTGACCCATGTGGCGGTCGCGGCGAGCGCATCGCGCGCAAGCTCTGCATCGTTGGGCGAGACCGCAAAGCTTGCGCCGTCGCCACCGAACGCAAACGGAAAATCGCGGTTGTCGAGCGCGTTCGTCACCGAAGCTATGACGGCCGCACCGGCCATGTTTACGGCCTTGTAGCGATTCTCGGCGATCGCCTTGGTGGATTGCACGATGTCGGCGACACCGACCATCCAGCCATCGGGCAGCGGCTGATAGAGCGCGGAATCCATCAGCTTGCCGAAGCCGCGAAACAGCGGGACGTTGTGGTAGAACAAATCCTTACTGTCAGGAGCGCTCATGGCTTCAGTATAGGCGGCCACGGCGCGAATGAATACGCCACCGTCTGTCCCTTCGGGACATACAGCGGCGCAAACATTCCGGCTTAAAGGACGAGAGTCTCAATAGCGGCGACGGCGAACTCGCTCGGGCGGCGCGTCATAGACGTACCAAGGGTTCGCCGCACAGGTGCCGATGATTCCGCGCGCGGTCGCCTGGCACTGCGCGAGGGAATAAAAGTCGCAGATGCGGCCGATGCCGATGCGGCCGTTACTCTCAAGACAATATGGCCCTTCGGCGCGTCCGGTCTGCCAGGCCTGCGCCGGCTCGGGCAGCGCAAGCATCACGAGCGCAAGTGCTGCCGCGGACAGCGCCGCAACGAAAAATGAGGAAAGCTGCGTCTTCATCAAATTCTCCATGCTGCGCGGCAAGCGCGCAATCGACCTGAGATTTACACTACAGATGCGCGCGCGACCTGTCTCGACGCCGGCGCAGTTAAATTTTCGACCGGCTGGTTGAACTTCGGCCATCACGATAGCATTTAATCCAAAGTCGTTCTTTTAGAGGCATACATGTCCCCGGTTTCGCTTGTCCTGAATATTTTGTGGATCGTCCTAGGCGGCTTTTGGATGGCAATTGGATGGGCGGTTGCGTCCGTCATCATGGCCATTACGATTATCGGAATCCCCTGGGCGAGATCCGCGTGGAATATTGCCGCCTACACACTTTTTCCATTCGGACAAAAGGCCGTGTCGCGCGACAGTCATCTGGCTGATCCTCGCGGGCTGGTGGCTGGCGATCGGACATCTGATCACCGCATTCCTGCTGGCGATCACCATCGTCGGTATCCCGTTCGCATGGGCCCATTTGAAGCTTGCGGGCATTGCGCTGTGGCCCATCGGCAAGGTTATCGTGCCGGCATAACATCCCCAGTTGTTAGCGATCCGTTAACGCCGTTTTCGAACAAACCTGCTCATAAATGAGACGTGAACCGCGGTAAGCCAATAGTGCTGCCGCGAGGAGCGGCAATGCCTGCGGACATCATCGGCAACAGCAATATGAGGGCAAAGCGATCGGCCAAAATGCTGGTCGCGACCGCTATTTTGGCGATTGCTGGGTTTTCGGCGATTTGCGCGAATGTGCTTCTCGAAATGCGTCGCGGCGACGAGGCGCTGGCGCGCCAGACAAGCGCCAATCTTGCCTCGACCATCGACGCCGATATCGGACGAAATCTGGAGCTATACGATCTGTCCTTGCGTGCGGTCGCGGACGGCATGCAGACGCCTGAAATCAATCAGATGAGCAAAGCCGTCCGGCAACTCATTCTTTTCGACCGCGCGGCAACAGCCAAGCATTTCGGTGCCATCGAAGTATTCAACGCAAACGGCGATCTGACTGTCGATTCTGCATCTCTCGATATTCGCAGCAAGAACGTTGCGGACCAGGACTATTTCAAAGCCCATCGTGACAATCCGGAAACGGGCCTCATCATCGGCAAGCCGACGCTGCACCAAGGCGCTTACGCTATTGTCCTCAGCCGGAGAATTTCCAGCAGCGATGGCTCATTCACCGGCGTCGCCGTCGGCTCCATCCGATTCAGCTATTTTCACAATCTGTTCGATCGATTGACACTTGGGCCCGACGATTCGATGACGGTGATCCGCCGCGATGGCGTCGTCATCATGCGCAATCCATTCGATCTGGACGTGATCGGAAAGGATTTCAGCCAAGGCCGCGTCGTCGGACGCGTTCTCTCCGAGGAAAAAGGTTCCTTCATCGGGTCCGGTGCGGTCGACGCAACAGAACGGCTTTATGTCTGGCAAGACAACAAACAGCCTCTGATTACTGTTGTTGGACGTTCGCTGAAGAATATCTACGGCCGCTGGGAACACGAAGCCACCAAGATCGTTGCGCTGCTCGCAGCACTCGCAATGCTGATCGCCACTGTCACGATGTTTTTGGCGCGCGAAATGAGCAGGCGCGCTGCCGCCGAAGAAAAACTCGCGATGCTGGCGGTGACGGACGGGCTGACCGGTCTTAAAAATCGGCGTTATTTCGACGACGCCATCGAGCGCGAGTGGCAACGCTCGCTCAGACAGCGCACGCCTCTCGCATTACTGATGATCGATGCGGATAATTTCAAGGCCTATAACGATCTGTTCGGCCATCAGGCCGGCGATCAGGTGCTGGTCGCAATCGCCTCAAGTATTTCGGATTCCGTTCGTCGCGCAGCGGATTGCGGTGCGCGCTACGGCGGAGAAGAATTCGCAATGTTGCTGCCGGGAATGACGGCTGCGGATGCAGAAAATTTCGCCGAGCGTATACGCATTCAGGTCGAGGGCCTGCCTTCAAAGGGTGCCACGATTACCGTCAGCATCGGTGTCGCGAGCGTCATTCCGGTCGGCGTACTGTCAGTCGCCGATTTTATCGGCGCGGCGGACGCGGCGCTTTATGAGGCTAAGGCGATGGGCCGCAACAGGACGCGCCTCGCCAACCTGTCGTCCAAACTGCTTCTGGTCGCCTGAGCGCCGTCGAATCCTCGATACGTCGACATCAATCGGCGCGCGACCGCGCCGTTGCCCGCACACAGCCAATCGGGTAAATGAAGTCCTACGCACCCGTAGCTCAGCTGGATAGAGCGTTGCCCTCCGAAGGCAAAGGTCACACGTTCGAATCGTGTCGGGTGCGCCAGCGGATTGGCACGAGACTGAAACTATCATGCTGACCCCCTCCTCCACTGGCCCTGTTCTCATCACGGGTTGTTCGAGCGGCGTTGGTCACGCCGCCGCGAAATTGTTTCGGGCTGCAGGCTTCGAGACATTTGCGACCGCGCGCGATCCTTACACGCTGGACGATTTGCGCGCACTCGGTTGCCGCGCCCTCAAACTGGATGTGACGGATGAGGCCGCGCGCGTCTCTGCTGTCGCAGCCGTCGAGCGTGAATTCGGCGCAGTCGGAATTCTCATCAACAATGCGGGCTATGGTCAATACGGCCCGCTTGAGGAAATATCGCTCGATTTGCTGCGACTGCAATTCGAGACCAACGTGTTCGGCGGATTGCGCCTGTCGCAACTTGTGCTGCCCGCCATGAGACGCAAAGGCTATGGGCGCATCGTCAATACAAGTTCGATCGCAGGCCGCGTCAGCATTTTGGGCGGCGGCGCGTATCACGCATCGAAATTCGCCATCGAAGCGCTGACTGATGCGCTGCGTCCCGAAGTCGAGCCGTTCGGCATCGATGTCGTGAATGTGCTGCCGGGACCAATTGCGACTCATTTCGAGGCGACACTGCTCAAGGATATTCCCGAAACGGGGCCGGACAGCCCCTATGCGTATTTCAAGACGCGGCTTGCAGAGCGCATGCGCAAATTTCTCGATCCGAACGGTTCCGATGTGATGCGCGCAGATGACGTAGCAAAGGTGATTTTCAAAGCCGCCACCGCGAGACACCCAAGCACGCGCTATAATGTCGGCATCGTCGCAAAGCTCGGCTATATCGGGCGCGCGCTGACGCCGGATCGCGTGGTGGATTTCATGACGCGCCGGAACATTCCGGTCATCAAGAAGTAAGCGTCTGCGCGGCGATCACATAAACCGGAAACCGGCCACCTCCTCTACTTTCTCACTTGCGCCCGAGCGCAATCCGTCGAAAAGTCATCGGCATGAAAAGCAAATTCAATAGCTGCGCATTGTTGCTGGCGCTTGCCGTGGCCGGATGTAGCCTTTGCGCGGCTAACGATGCTAACGCGCAACAGACATCGCCGACACCATTCACCACAACGCTCACCAACACGACACCGCTGGTATTCGGGATGTCTGTGGATGACGCGACCACCGCATTGGGAACGCCTCTGGTTTATGTCGACGGCCCACCCGGCAGCGAAATTTTCCTGACCACCCGCGATGTCGGGGGAAGCGGATTCACATTCCGTCACGATCCACTCTATCTGCAGTTCCGCGATGGTCGGCTCACCGGCTGGAAGGCCGACTGGAGCCGCAACTGGATGTGGAAGTAGCTGCTGCTCATTTCATTCTTCAATCAATAGCGGAGTCCTCATGGGACACACGATAACACTGACCGCGTCCGACGGATTCAAACTCGGCGGCTACCGCGCCGATCCTGCCGGAAAACCCAAGGCGGCTATTGTCGTCATCCAGGAAATCTTCGGCGTGAATTCGCATATCCGTAACGTCTGCGACCGGCTCGCCAAGGAAGGTTATGCCGCGGTCGCACCCGCGATCTTCGACCGGATCGAGAAAGACTTTCAGTCCGGCTATTCACCGGACGAAGTGGCGATAGCGCGCAAATTCGTCGCCAACCCGGACTGGGCGGCGATGCTGCGCGACACGCAGGCGGCGATCGAGTCGGTCAAAGATGTTGGGCCGGTCGGCATTGTGGGCTTTTGTCTCGGCGGCAGCGTCGCCTATGCGGCGGCAACCAAACTGAACGGGCTGAAAGCAGCGGTCGGTTACTATGGCGGTGCCATTGTGCGTTTTGCCGACGACAAACCGAACGTGCCGACGCTGTTGCATTTCGGCGAGAAGGATACCGGTATTCCGTTGGCCGACGTCGAAACCATCAAGGGCAAGCGGTCGGATGTGGAAATCCAAGTCTATCCCGGCGCGCAGCACGGCTTCAATTGCGACGAGCGCGCGAGCTACGACAAGCCGAGTTCGGATCTGGCGTGGCAAAGGACCCTCGCGTTCTTCGCCAAGCATTTGAAGTAAACGCGAGCCATACCAAAGAAAATGCCGGGCACATCGCCCGGCATTTTTGTTTTGAGAGATCGCGAAAACTTACGCGGTCACCCCTGCACCGATAGGGCACGACACCCCGGTGCCGCCGAGGCCGCAATAACCGGCGGGATTCTTCGCCAGATATTGCTGATGATAATCCTCCGCAAAATAGAACTCGCCGGCGGGTTTGATTTCGGTGGTGATCGCGCCGATGCCCTTGGCGGCGAGCGCCTTGTTGTAGGCAGCCTTCGAGGCCAGCGCGGATTTCATCTGCGCATCGCCATAGGTGTAGATCGCGGAGCGATATTGCGTGCCGATGTCGCCGCCCTGACGCATGCCCTGCGTGGGGTTGTGGCTTTCCCAGAACGTCTTGAGCAACGCGTCGTAGGTCATCTTTTTAGGGTCGAACACCACCAGCACCACTTCGGTGTGGCCGGTGCGGCCCGAGCAAGTCTCTTCATATGTCGGGTTCGGCGTCGAGCCGCCCGCATAGCCGACCGCCGTGACATATACGCCGTCGCCCAACTCCCAGAACTTGCGCTCCGCGCCCCAGAAACAGCCGAGACCGAAGATCGCAGTCTCAAGACCTTCCGGATAGGGCGCCTTCAGCACGTGACCGTTGACGAAATGCGTCTTTGCGGTGGGAAGCGGCGATGCGCGGCCGGGCAAGGCGTCCGCAGCGCTCGGAATTTCGATGGATTTGCGTGAGAACAACATGGCTCACTCCTGTGTGGGAACGCTCACTTCGATGATGAGCAGCATATAAGGTCTTACGTAAAACGCGTCAGGTCGTTACGCCCGCCTGCAACATCATATATTCGTCAGCCGGTCTTGAAATGCGTCGTATTTACTTTCGCTTCAATGCCGCGAATAGCCGATCAGCGGCTTGCTTGGCCGACACAGCAGCAGCAGTGAGATTCCAAGAATTCCCAACACCGCCCATGCTGGCTGATTGAGGATCGCTTTGACGACGCTGTTCCATAGAAACGGCGACAGTCCTTCGACGGCCTTCTGGAATGCCAGCTGGCTCGCCTGATTGATGTCGTTCCATAGCTCGCCAAGCCGCGTCAGCCGCAAGGTCTGATCCGCAATGGTGCGTGCGCCGTCGTAAACCAGCGACAGGAACGCCAGAACCATCAAAATCAATCCGATCAGTCGAAAAAACCCGCGGATCATCGTTCACCCCATCATGCCTACGTGTCTCATATAGAGACTGGCGCTCGGTTTCGTCCACCTGCGGCGCGTACCGTCAAAGAAGCCTCGAATTCAACCGGAAATGCGGCCTCAAACGCCAAAACCGCCTTCAAATTGGCCCGGAAATCGTTGACGGTCCAGACCCGTCACCCTATAAGAACCCGCAACTGGCGGCGGGCGCAATCCTGCCGCCGCTGTTCTTTCGGAAGAGCGTTTGGGTTTTTGCCAAAAGCGTTTCGGGAACACCAGATTTTCACCCAGTATCGGCTCTCGCGCCGATGGCGATCGGTCCGGCGGCGCCCCTGGCCTAAAGCACAAAAGCCGTCTGAAGGACGAAGAGATATGGCAAATACGACCTCCGCCAAGAAGGCGACGCGCAAGATTGCCCGCCGCACCATCGTCAACAAGGGCCGCCGCACCCAAATGCGCGGTGCCGTGCGCACCGTGGAAGAAGCAATCAAGAACGGCGACCGCAAAGCAGCTCTTGAGGCGATGAAGCGTGCGGAACCCGAGCTGATGCAGGCGGCGCAGCGCAACATCGTTCACAAGAATAACGCAAGCCGCAAGGTTTCGCGCCTCACGCACCAGATTGCGAAGCTCGCAAAGTAAGACGCTTTCGAAATTCTGACGGATTTGGCCCGGCATCGCCGGGCTTTTTCGTTTTTTATGACGGAACCGTGCCAATCCAGAATAAATTTCGTGCAGAGAAGACGGCATCGCGGCTAAATTCAGTTCCGGCAAATGCTTCATGGAAATTCTGCGACACGCAACCACGAATTTCAGAACGCAAGAGTGGGAGCAGGAAAGAAAGCAGCTTTCGAAAAAGCTACCCTGTTCCGCTGAACAAGAAATATCGCGCTTTAGTAGTGACTTATCGGCATAGCGCCGCAAAGCAGTTCGAAAACCCGGTTTGGCGCTTATCGATCGTTACCGGATTATGAATTTATTTTAGACGTTCGCTGGTTTTGCGACACTGGTGCGACATTTCGATTCTGTGCGCAGATTCAAAACCTTGCCGTTTTGTCATAATCGACACCGCGTTTGTCGGCGCACCGAAGTTTAAATTTGCAGCGTCACCGCTCAATCAAATCCGTTGCGAGACAAGAAAGCTCTGTTATTCCCACTCCATCGTGATGTTCGCGGTTTTTTCAGATCAGGGCGGTCTGAGAATCTCGGACAGGCGGACAAATCGGCGACGATGCGTGTGTTAGCGGTGCTTTCCTACCGATGATTGTTTTCGAATCCGCATGATTGGCGGGATCGGAGTTTTGTGTCGAAATTTCTCTGACTTTGCTTCGTGGTTTCACCGGCAAGGTAACAACAAGAGAGTGGCGCAGAAGACAGACTTTTATCGGGGAGAGCCGGGGTGATGAAGGTTTAAGGGTAGACGGGCAGGACGAGCTGACGTTTGAACGATTTTCGTTCGGCTGACGCAAAGCGAACTTGAGACAAATCATTAAGACAGCAGCTTGCCGCGTTCACTGCGCGGCGGGAGGGGGATATTCATGCCTTTGATACAGAGCTTGCAGCAACATTCCGCCGCAAATTCGACCGGCAATCCAATTTATTCCGCTGCGCGCGCTGACGTCGCGCCGGATAGTTTACCGCCTTATCCGAGTACGCGCTGACCGCTCAGCGCCTTCCTTTCACATTCGCAACGTTGCCTGCGGCATTCGCGCCGATCGAGGCCTCGTCCGCCGAATTGAGTGAAGGCGATTGGGACGGTCGCGCAATTCCATCGCCGGCATCACTCGCCGCATCAGAAACTCAACCAGAAAAGTCAAAATGCAAATGGCAACCTCGGTAAAATTGGAACAGCACGCGGACATAGAAAACGACATCTGGGAGCGCGTTAAAGTACGACTGCGCAGCAGCGTCGGCGAAGACGTCTATACGAGCTGGTTTGCGCGGATGGACATTGAGAGCGTCAGCGCCGATTGCGTTCGCATCTCGGTACCGACCAAGTTTCTCAGGAGCTGGATACAGGCGCATTATTCAGACCTCGTGCTGACCTGCTGGCAGGCCGAAGCGCCTCACGTGAAGCGCGTCGATCTCGTCGTTCGCAGCGCCATGCGCTGCCCGCCGCCTGTGAAGGACGCCCGAACTCAGATCGATGAGCGCGCGACCTCGCGCAACGACAATCGCCCCGTCACCGAATTGCGCGTTGCGGCGACAGCGCCGGTCTCGGCAAGCCACGATGCGCTGGGCGGCTCGCCGCTCGACCCGCGCCTGACATTCGGGACTTTCGTTGTCGGACGCTCCAACACGCTGGCACATGCCGCCGCACGGCAGGTTGCCGAAGGACGACGCGGCGACAGCGTTATGTTCAATCCGCTTTACATCCATGCGGGCGTGGGCCTCGGTAAAACCCATCTGCTGCAAGCCGTGACTTGGGCCGGCAACTCGGGTGCCGAACGCAAGGTGCTTTATCTCACCGTCGAGAAATTCATGTACGGCTTCGTCGCCGCACTGAAATCGCAGACGGCGCTCGCCTTCAAGGAAGCGCTGCGTGGCATTGACGTGTTGGTCATCGACGATCTGCAGTTCCTGCAGGGTAAATCCACGCAGGCCGAATTCTGCCACACGTTGAACGCACTGATAGATGCGGGACGTCAGGTGGTGATCGCCGCGGATCGTCCGCCATCGGACCTGGAGGCGCTCGACGAACGCGTGCGTTCGCGTCTTGCCGGCGGGCTGGTTGTCGAGATGGGTTCGCTCGTCGAGGAATTGCGGCTCGATATCCTGAAGTCGCGTGTCACTGCGGCGCGCACGCACCACGCGACATTCGATGGAATATCTCGCAAAAACCATCACGCATAATGGCCGCGATCTCGAAGGCGCCATCAACCGCCTGCTCGCGCACTCCAAGCTCAACGCCACCGCCGTCACGCTGGAGATGGCAGAGCGCGAAGTGCGCGACCTGATCCGCCCGCAGGAACCCAAGCGCGTCAAGATCGAGGACATCCAGCGGGTTGTCGCGCGACAATACAATGTCAGCCGCTCGGATTTACTCTCGTCACGCCGCACGGCGAACGTAGTGCGCCCTCGTCAGGTCGCGATGTATCTTGCGAAAACCCTGACGCTCCGTTCATTGCCGGAAATCGGGCGCCGTTTCGGCGGCCGCGACCACACCACGGTGCTGCATGCGGTTCGCAAGATCGAAGCCCTCGTCGCCAAGGACATTTCGCTGTCCGACGAGGTCGAATTGCTGAAACGGCAGTTGCAGGAATAATCCGACAAACAAGCGCGGGGATAGCCGGGATCACGGCGTCCTCGCCCTTGCATCCCACCGCCAACCACGTCACCTTACGCTCCCCCGCGGACCCGGCTTGACGCCAAGTTCTGCCGGCTGCGGGCATCGGTTGTCGTGGAGCGCTTCCCCAGCTGCGCCCGACACATTCAATAAAGTTTGGTTTGGGATCGGGCGGAATTGCCATGAAAGTCACAGTCGAGCGCGCGCAACTTCTCAAATCGCTGGGTCACGTCCATCGCGTGGTCGAACGGCGCAATACGATTCCAATATTGGGCAACGTGCTGATCCGCAGCGAAAAGTCGCGCCTCAGCCTGAAAGCCACCGACCTCGATCTCGAAGTGACCGAAACGCTGGCCGCAGAAACCGGAACCGGCGGTTCGACGACGGTCCCGGCCCATATGTTTTACGATATCGTGCGCAAGCTGCCGGACGGCTCGCAGATCGTGCTGGAAGGCGACGGCGATCGCTCGGTGCTGGCGATCCGCGCAGGACGCTCGCGCTTTACGTTGCAGACATTGCCGGAAAGTGATTTCCCAGATTTGGCCGCCGGTGACATGACGCATTCGTTCACGCTTGCGGCAAAAGACATGAAGCGGCTGATCGATCGCACGCAATTTGCAATCTCGACGGAAGAGACCCGCTACTATCTCAACGGCATTTATCTGCACGCAGCAGGCTCGGCAAAGTCCGCGACGTTGCGCGCAGTTGCAACCGATGGCCATCGACTGGCCCAAGTCGATCTGCCGTTGCCGAAAAGCGCTGCCGGTATGCCGGGCGTCATCGTGCCGCGCAAAACCGTCGGCGAAGTGCAGCGACTGATCGAGGATAACGAGTCCGAGGTAAAGATCGAACTCTCCACCGGCAAGATTCGATTCACGATCGGTGACGTGGTGCTGACCTCGAAGCTGATCGACGGCACGTTCCCCGATTACGGCCGCGTCATTCCGCAGAACAACGACAAGGAACTGGTCGTCGATAAGAAGGATTTCGAAGCGGCTGTTGACCGCGTCTCGACCATTTCATCCGAGCGGGGCCGCGCTGTGAAGCTGGCGCTGTCTCCAGGCAAACTCGTTCTCTCGGTGACAAACCCTGACTCAGGCAGCGCCACCGAAGAACTCGAAGTCGAATACGCATCGGACGCGTTGGATATCGGATTCAACTCACGCTATCTGCTCGACATTGCGGCTCAGATCGAAGGCGAAGTGGCTGTGTTGCGCCTCGCCGATCCCGGTTCGCCAACGCTGGTGCAGGACAAGGATTCCAAGGGCGCGCTCTACGTCCTGATGCCGATGCGGGTGTAGCGCCTTCGGTTCTGCTATAGGGCGGGCACCATGACCGTCTCCCGCATCCTGCGCCTGAGCCTCAACCACTTCCGCAACTACCGGAGCGCGATCGTCGAGACGCGCGGCGATCTTGTGGTGCTGGTCGGCCCCAACGGCGCAGGGAAAACTAACTGTCTCGAAGCCATTTCCTTTCTCTCACCCGGACGCGGATTGCGACGTGCCACGCTCGATGATGTGGCGGACAATCAGGGTGATGGATCGTGGGCTGTCTCTGCCGAAGTCGAGGGTGAAGTCGGCCTTGCGACATTGGGCACCGGCATCGATCCACCGGGCTCGGATGGCACATCTGGCAGCCGCCGCAACCGCATCGACCGCGAACCCGTAACGTCAGCCGCCGCCTTCGGCGATCACTTGCGCATGGTATGGCTGACACCCGCGATGGATGGATTGTTCACGGGAGCCGCGTCCGACCGGCGGCGGTTCTTCGACCGTTTTGTGCTTGCCATCGACACTGAGCACTCCGGGCGTGTGTCGGCGCTGGAACGCAGCCTGCGTTCGCGCAATCGCCTGCTTGAAGACCGCAATTTCAATTCTCACTGGTGCGACGCCATTGAACGCGAGACCGCAGAGCTTGCGGTGGCAGTCGCGGCGCAACGCGGACAGACCTTGCAGAGTCTATCGGCCACGCTCGCGACGCGCGGCGGCAAATCCGCATTCCCGTCCGCACAGATTGCGCTCGACGGCTGGATGGAAAATGCGCTGATGTCCGAGAAGGCGACCGCCATCGAGGATCGCTACCGCGAAATTTTGCGAGAGAGCCGCGTGAAAGATGCTGCCGCTGGCCGCACCACCAATGGTCCGCACACCACCGATCTGCAGGTGATTTACGCGCCGAAAAATATGCCGGCCAAAGATGCATCCACGGGTGAGCAGAAGGCATTGCTGATAGGACTGATCCTCGCGCACGCCAATCTCGTCGCGGAGATGACGGGCATCACACCGTTACTATTGCTCGATGAAGTGGTTGCTCATCTCGACCCCAACCGCCGCCGCGCTCTGTTCGATGAATTGCTGCAACTTGGCGCGCAGGTGTGGATGACAGGGGCGGACCCCGCAGCCTTCACCGACATCGACCTCGGCGCCGATATTTTCAGTGTCGAAGCTGGCCAGGTGTCGCGGCAGGCTTAGGGCTAAAATCGCCTCGGTGGGCCGGCGAAAACCACCGGAGAATCAGGGTTTTCCACAGCGGGAAAAATAGCGTTTTGCGGCCTTGAAAAACAGTCGAAAACTCCTATCTATTCAAGAGCTTGAACTAAGCCACTTTGTTCTATGCGACACCCCGTTTTCATGGCACAAATTGACAATCGGGACAGCAATTTCGGCGAACCGATTCGACCACCCACAAAGGCACTCGCATGACTGGACCAGCCCGGCAAAAGAGCGCCGAACCTGCGCCGAATCCCGGCGCGGAATACGGTGCAGAATCGATCCGGGTGCTGAAGGGCCTCGACGCTGTTCGCAAGCGTCCAGGCATGTATATCGGCGACACCGATGACGGCTCCGGTCTGCATCACATGGT
>JAPLPA010000046.1 GCA_026400415.1 Afipia sp.
CCTCTTCCTTGCCATCGATCTCATCCTCCATCCGAAAAATATACTTCAGGGAGGACCACTTCAAAGGGGGCAGATCAGATGCGTTTGGGCGCGTCTCGCGGCAACCGGGCGTTTTTCTAGCGGGGCAGGCCGGTCCTGGGGCCGCAAATATGGTGACGGGACTTGCTCAAGCGAAGCTCGCATATTCGCCACTGGTTGCGATCACGGGTCTAGCATCCTCGTCGCATCTCGGCCGCGATGCGTTTCAGGAAATTGATCAGCAAGCACTATTTACGCCGGTTACTAAGCGAACGATATCGGTGCCGCGTGCTGATCGAATTCCTGAATTTATCAAAGAAGCGTTTCGCATCGCCAACTCCGGGCGTCGTGGACCAGTCGTGCTGCAAATTCCACGTGATTTCTTTGCGCAGACAATCGAAAGCGCGATTGATGCAGTTTCCGACTTTCCGGTTGCTACGCTTGGGTTGGTGAATACGTTTGAAGTTAATCGCGTAGCTGAACTCCTTCGAAAAGCCTCAGCGCCCGTCATTATTGCCGGCGCGGGCATTAAGTGGGGAAATGGCTCTGAGGCGCTGGCGAAACTTTCGCAACGTCTTAAGATTCCGGTTGTCAGTTCGGCTGGACATCCGGATGTGCTTCCCACAGATCACGAATTCTTTTTCGGGCAGGTGGGCCCCCGCGGAAATGCTGTAGCCAGCAAGTTAGCGCGGGAGGCGGACCTAATTATAGCGCTTGGAACTCGACTGGGGTTCAACACCACCTTCTATACAAACAACGATCTGTCAAAAGATGCGAAAATCGTTCAGGTCGATATCGACCCGGAATCGATCGGTCGCTACTTTAAAGTCGAGATCGGATTTGTTAGCGACGCTGGTTCAGTCGCCTCAGCACTAGATGCTGCGCTTCAGAATTTCTCCCGTATCTCGTGGACGGATTGGGCCGTTACGGCTCAGGCCGAGAAATCGGCGCTATGGGATGAACGGAAGAAGCAAGGTGAATCGACGCAGTCTCCTTTAAGAGCAGAGCGTGTATTTCGAGAAATCCGCGAAGTTTTGCCGCGCAACGCGCTGATCACTCTTGATGCGGGCACAATGTGCCTACAGGCAACTGACCAGCTCCGCTATTTCGAGCCGCCAAGCGTTCTCTCGCCCTTGGACTTCGGGCTCGTCGGATTTTCCTACGCAGCAGGTCTTGGCGCTAAAGCGGCGTCGCCAGAACGACCGGTCGTAACTCTGATGGGTGACGGCGGCTTTGCTATGACGATGGCTGAAATAACAACGGCTGTTGAGCACAATCTTCCAACGGTCTCGGTCGTATTGGACAATGGATGTTGGGGCGCCGAAAAGGCTTATCAGCGCGACTTTTACAATGGGCGATTCATCGGTGCTGACATCAAGAGTTTGCCTTATGATAAAGTCGCAGAACTGGCAGGCGCCAGAGGTTATGCGGTCGACGCGCCGGGTCAATTGTCTGATGCGTTGAGCACGGCGCTCAAATCCAACGAACCGTCTGTCATTCACGTCAAGGTCGACCCGAACGCTATGATTAGTTTCCGGCGCGATTCGTTTAAGCATCGCTCATCAGTTTGAGTATGGGCATGACATGCAAACGGTTGGCATTATAGGCGTTGGAGAAATTGGCTGGCGAATGGGGAAGTTGTTAGCAACTTCCGGATTTTCTGTAGTCGCATATGATATCGCTCCACAAGCGATCAAACGGGCGGATGAAAGTGGATTTCATATCGCGGCTGACGTCTACGAGCTTTGTCGTAAATCCGATTGCGTCATCACTTGCGTTACGGACGGTCGTGCACTTCAGGACGTCATTGAATCTTCTTCAGGCATATTGGCTGGTTTGAGCGCTGGAAAATTATTGATCGATACCACGTCGGCTGAGCCTTGGATTACAAAAGAGCTGGCGCCCCGCTTGCAAGAGCGTGGAATTCTCTTCCTCGATGCGCCCGTAAGCGGTGGGGTTCCAGCTGCAGATCAGGGGAGGATGAATTTTATGATTGGGGGCGACGCCGCTGTTATTGAACGATGCCGCCCCATACTTAAACCGCTAAGCGCTGTAATCGCGCACGCCGGTCCGATTGGCACCGGACACACCGTCAAGACGATCAATATGTTGGCGTTGGCATCTAGCATGGTGCTGACCTCGGAATTGGTTGCGTTGGGAATGGACGCAGGCGAAACGCCGGATCAAATTATTAGCCAATTCGATCATGGCCCTGGCGCCAGCTACAGTACCCGCGTTCATTTTCCGAAATTTATTCTGCCAGGGAATTTCTCATCTGGCTTTACTTTCGACCTTATGCTGAAGGACTTGGCGATTTGCATATCGCTTTCCGACAAATTCGATGTTCCGACGTTTTTGCAACGCTCGACTTACGATTTCTATCGTGGGTTATCAAACACGGGGATGCGGGGCAAAGACAACACGTATGTGGTTCAATCCATCTTGCCAAAATCAATCTCGTATCAAAAGTCCGATAGGAACAGACTAGTGATGTTCGAGTCGCTGGCTGGGTTCTGCAATACCATTATTGGGGCGGAATCGATTTGCCTTGGCTTTGCCGCCGGCATTAGACCTGAAAAAATAATCGAAATTTTGCGAGCGGGAAGTGGTGACAGTTTCGCTTTGTCTAACGTGCTCCCAACTTATCTCGAAGGCAAACCGGCTGCCCAGACGTCAACCCTGAGCGACATGTGGAAGCTGATCACTTCCAGCGAGGTCGGAATTGCAACCTCGCGGCGCCCAATTCCCTTGCTTCGTCATGCAGTCACTTTGGCGGCGCAAGCGTTAGACCGGTATGGACCAGACGCCGATAGTCGTTCAGTGATCAGTCTTATTGGCGAGCTGACTGGCCAAAAATTTAACACCCAAACTGACGAGCTTCGATGATGAAAATAAGAAAGATTATAACTGTCCTCGAAGACACGCTTCGCGAAGAAAATAGAGAGGTGCGCGCTCCTCTTCGTAAAGTGGCGGTCACTGCCATTTGCAGCAATCCCTGCTCGGGCAAATACGTTGAAGACCTTTCGGTATTGGTTGATGGCAGCGAGCTAATCGGCAAGCAAATTTGCGGTATTGCTGCGCAACACATGAGTTCGTTTGGTGTTTCGAGCTACGGCAAAGGCGCGGTGGTGGGTTTCAACGGTTCAATTGAACACGCCGAAGCAGTTCTCACGACAGTGTTCGGGGATACAATGAGGGCCGCTATCGGGGGCGGTAAAGCCTGGATATGCCACATGGCGAAGCGCGGAGGTCCAAATTCGACGATCGATATTCCTTTGGGTCACAAGGATGCGCTAACCATCCGATCTCACTACGACGCGATGACGGTTACGATTCCGGATGGCCCGCTTGCGGACGAAATCGCGATTACGTGTGTTTTTTCGAGCGCGGGCAGGCCAAATCACCGAATTGGAGGGCACAGTTTAGAAAATATCATCGGTGAGGATGGACTCCGCTAACAAAATCGAGATGCAGGGACTTTCATGAAAATAGCAATCAAAAATATCGGTACGATTGTGAGCGGCGATTGGCGCGCGCCTCTGATCGATGGAGATTCGATTTTCATAGCTGACGGTAAATTTAGCACAGTTGGAAAGGTTACTGCAGAAGAGATAGAAAGTTGCGATCTCTTAATCGATGCCAACGGCACGACGGCCTGTCCGGGTCTTATCGATAGTCACGTTCATAACTCTTTCGGAGATTATACTCCTAAACAACAGGCCGTTGGCTTTCTGCAGAGCTATCTTCACGGTGGCACCACTACTTGTATCTCTGCGAGCGAGATTCATGTCGCGGGCAGGCCTAGTGATCGCAAGGGAGTGAAAGCTTTGGCTGTTGCGGCATACAAATGCTTTGAAAACTATCGTCCGGGCGGAATGAGGGTTCACGGTGGCTCGCTAATTCTCGAGCCAACATTAGAAGCAGAAGACTTTCATGAGTTACGAAAAGAGGGCGTGTGGCTCGCTAAAGTCGGCTTCGGGTCGGTCCGCACACCTTTCGATTATGAACCGTTGGTTCGGGCTGCGCACGAGGCCGGCTTCACAGTCAATGCGCACACAGGTGGCGCTTCGATTTCGCTAGCCAATTCAATTTACGCAGAGCATTTGCTTGCGATCAAGCCAGACGTCGCCTTTCATGTAAATGGAGGTCCAATTGCCATGCCGGATGAGGATTTTGAGCGCCTCATTGTCGAAAGCCAGATTGCGCTTCAGATTTGCCAAGCAGGTAACATTCGAACAGCAGTGAAGTGCGTGAACCTCGCGGTTGATCACAATGCTTTCGACCGAGTCTTGATAGCCACGGACACGCCCACCGGGACGGGTATGATGCCGCTTGGAATGATCAAATCAATTACCGAAATGGCGACCCTGACAGACTATCCGGCGGAGTGGATGATTGCGGCCGCCACCGGTAGTGCAGCGCTTACCTATAAGCTTGAAACCGGATTTTTGCGGCCTGGGAAAATTGCCGATCTTTTGTTGGTCGATGCCCCAATGGGTGGTTCGAAAAAGACCTGCTTGGAGGCGATCAAGCACGGCGATGTTTGGTCACTGGTGGCGTCAATTACGGAAGGCGTTCCTCGCTTTATCGGACGTAGCCGAAATACGCCGCCTCCTATGCGCACTCCGAAGGTAGTTCGAAGTACAGTTGTTCAAGACTTTTCGACGGCCCAACAATTTTCGTAGCAAAAAGCCGCGACGCAGGGCTGTGTTTACTGAAAACCCAATGCAATTAGTCTGCAGCTAAACAGCTCAAAAGCCATACTTCAGGGAGGACCACTTTCAAGGGGGCAGACCATTAGCGCAGAGCAGATTGTGGCGGTGCTTCGTCAGATCGAAGTGCTGCTGTCACAGGGTAAGTCGCCGCCGGTGGCGTGCCGTGAAGCCGGGATATCGCAGCAGAACTGCGCGATGAACTGCTCAACGGCGAGATCTTCTACAGCTTGAAGGAAGCCACCGTCGTCATCGAGCAATGGCGCAAGCACTACAACACGATCAGACCGCACTCATCGCTGAACTATCGACCACCGGCTCCGCAGACATCAGCCCCGCCAACCCATCTAGATCGGAGCCAGCCCATGCAGTAGTCTCTATCCCGCTGGTTCAAAATATCAGTCAGGTCATTCGGGTGAAAATTTTCCCTGTTCTTCGAATTTTGGTCCCTGTTAATTTGCGCTGGTAAAAGCCAAGAAAAAGGCCCGACATTGTTGCCGGGCCCTTCATATTGTCGAGGCTCTGAAACGGCGGACTAGAAGTCCATACCACCCATACCGCCCATACCGCCGCCACCCGGAGGCATGCCGCCGCCTGCGTTCTTCTTCGGCACTTCGGCCACCATGGCTTCGGTGGTGATCAGGAGTGCCGCAACCGACGCAGCATTTTGGATTGCCACACGAACCACCTTGGTCGGGTCGATGATGCCCTTCGAGATCAGGTTCACGTATTCGCCGGTCTGCGAGTCGAAGCCATAGTCATACTTACTGTGCTCAAGAATCTTGCCGACGATGACCGAGCCGTCTTCGCCAGCATTGATGGCAATCTGGCGGGCCGGAGCGGAGAGCGCCTTGCGGACGATCTCGACGCCGGTCTTCTGGTCGTCGTTCTTGGTGCGTATGCCCTTGAGATGTTCGGAAGCGCGCAACAACGCAACGCCGCCACCCGGCACGATACCTTCTTCAACAGCCGCGCGGGTCGCATGCATCGCGTCATCAACGCGGTCCTTGCGCTCCTTGACTTCGACTTCGGTCGCGCCGCCAACCCGAATAACGGCGACGCCGCCTGCGAGCTTGGCCAGACGCTCCTGCAACTTCTCGCGGTCGTAGTCAGACGTGGTTTCTTCGATCTGCGCCTTGATCTGGTTGACGCGGGCTTCGATGTCGGCCTTCTTGCCGGCGCCGTTGACGATGGTGGTGTTTTCCTTGTCGATCATCACCTTCTTGGCGCGGCCCAGCATCTGCAGGGTCACGTTCTCAAGCTTGATGCCGAGGTCTTCCGAGATCGCCTGACCGCCGGTCAGAACTGCGATGTCCTGCAGCATGGCCTTGCGGCGATCGCCGAATCCCGGAGCCTTCACGGCGGCAACCTTGAGGCCACCACGCAGACGGTTCACAACGAGCGTTGCGAGAGCCTCGCCTTCGACGTCTTCAGCAACGATCACAAGCGGCTTGCCGGTTTGGACTACGGCTTCCAGCAGTGGGAGCAGTTCGTTCAGCGACGAGAGCTTCTTCTCGTTGATGAGGATGTAGGCGTCGTCGAATTCGACGCGCATCTTTTCGGCGTTGGTGACGAAGTACGGCGAGATATAGCCGCGGTCGAACTGCATGCCCTCGACG
>JAPLPA010000447.1 GCA_026400415.1 Afipia sp.
CAGAAGCACGGCAAGATGATGCCCGACGACTGGAAGACGCAGATTGGCAGCCATGACGCGATCTTCTTCGGCGCGGTCGGGATGCCGTCGATCCTGCCGGATCACATCTCGCTCTGGGGGTCGCTGATCCAGTTTCGCCGCGAGTTCGATCAATACGTCAACCTTCGCCCGGTGCGCCTGATGCCCGGTGTGCAATCCCCCTTGGCGGGACGCAAGCCCGGTGACATCGACTTCTTTGTCGTGCGCGAAAATACCGAAGGTGAGTATTCGTCAATCGGCGGGCGGATGTTTCCGAACACCGAACGCGAATGCGTGATTCAGGAAACCGTGATGTCGCGCATCGGCGTCGATCGCATCTTGAAGTTTGCGTTCGATCTGGCCGCCAGCCGCCCGAAAAAACACCTCACATCGGCGACAAAATCCAACGGCATCTCGATCACGATGCCTTATTGGGACGAGCGCGTGGAGGAGATGGCGAAGAACTATTCCGGCGTGAAATGGGACAAATATCACATCGATATTCTGGCGGCGAATTTCGTGCTGCACCCGGACTGGTTCGATGTCGTGGTCGGCTCCAATCTGTTCGGCGATATTTTGTCGGACCTTGGGCCTGCATGTACGGGCACCATCGGCATCGCGCCGTCCGGCAGCCTCAACCCGGAACGGAAATATCCCTCGCTGTTCGAACCGGTCCATGGATCGGCACCGGACATTTACGGAAAGGGCATTGCCAATCCGGTCGGCCAGATATGGTCGGCGGCGATGATGCTCGATCACCTTGGCGAGCCGGAAGCCGGCAAGGCGATTGTCTCTGCCATCGAGACTGTTCTCGCCGATGAGCGGACGCGCACGCGCGATCTCGGCGGCAAGATGGATACGGTCGGCTGCGGCAAGGAAATCGCGCGATTGCTGTCCTGATATGGCCGCGTCCGGCGCACACATCCGGACGCCGGACGGGTTTGGCTGTGGACGATTTGGCGAGACCTAAACCGTCAAAATAGCTTGTCTTGCCCTCGCTGTTGCGCTGCGCTATTCCCTTGAGAACCATTCCAAATTCGCGCGAATCCGCGCGGCCACATGGAACAGGGTGAGGGTCGCCGATGGGCGGAATCTTGCAGTCATATCTGCCGCTTGTGGTTTTCATCGGGGTGTCGGCCTTCATCGGTGTGGCGCTCCTGATTGCGCCCTTCGTTGTGGCTTACCAGCAGCCCGATCCTGAAAAGCTCTCCGCCTATGAATGCGGCTTCAATGCATTCGACGACGCGCGCATGAAATTCGATGTGCGGTTTTATCTGGTTGCCATCCTTTTCATCATTTTCGATCTCGAAGTTGCCTTCCTGTTTCCCTGGGCGGTGGCGTTCGGCAAGCTCGGTCTCGCCGGTTTCTGGTCGATGATGGTGTTTCTCGGCGTCCTTACCGTCGGCTTCGCGTATGAGTGGAAGAAGGGGGCTCTCGAATGGGATTGAGCCCGACCGTCATTCACCAACCGGCTGTCTCTCAGGCGTCCACCGGCCTCATCGATCCGCGCACCGGTCAGCCTATCGGCGCGGACGATCGCTACTTCATGGAATTGAACAGCGAACTGTCCGACAAAGGCTTCTTCGTTGCAGCGACTGACGATCTCATCACATGGGCGCGAACGGGCTCGTTGATGTGGATGACCTTCGGTCTTGCGTGCTGCGCCGTCGAGATGATGCAGGCGTCGATGCCGCGTTATGACGTCGAGCGCTTCGGGTTCGCGCCGCGCGCCTCGCCACGCCAGTCGGACGTGATGATCGTCGCCGGCACGCTCACGAACAAGATGGCGCCTGCGTTGCGTAAAGTTTACGACCAGATGCCGGAGCCTCGTTACGTCATCTCCATGGGCTCGTGCGCCAATGGCGGCGGCTATTATCACTATTCCTATTCGGTTGTGCGCGGCTGCGACCGCATCGTGCCTGTCGATTTCAACGTTCCAGCTGGTAATG
>JAPLPA010000234.1:0-4908 GCA_026400415.1 Afipia sp.
CGAAGCGAACGATGCGATCGTTTTCGAGGCTACTTTCCGAGGTCGTACGGCTGGTCAGATTGGCGCGGCTCACAAGGTGAGGCTGGTCTGTCTGAGTCCGCGATGTTCCTTGTAGGCTCGGACAATTTTGCCGACCAGTTCGTGGCGGATGACGTCTTCGGCGGTAAATTTCACCTGCGCGATGCCCTCGACGCCGTCGAGCAGTTTTGCCGCTTCCGCCAAACCCGATGGCTGACCATTCGGCAAATCGACCTGGCTTGGATCGCCGGTAATAATCATGCGGCTGTTTTCACCCAGACGAGTGAGAAACATTTTCATCTGCATCGACGTGGTGTTCTGGGCTTCATCCAGAATGATCGCCGCATTGGTCAGCGTGCGTCCGCGCATGAAGGCGAGCGGCGCGATTTCGATTTCGCCGCTTTGCAGCGCGCGCTCGACGATGCGCGAATCCATCAGGTCATACAGTGCGTCGTAGATCGGCCTCAGATACGGATCGACTTTCTCGCGCATGTCGCCGGGAAGAAATCCGAGCCGCTCTCCTGCTTCGACCGCGGGCCGCGACAGAATGATGCGATCGACCTCCTTGCGCTCGAACAACTGACATGCCTGCGCGACCGCAAGCCATGTCTTGCCCGTGCCTGCGGGGCCGATGCCGAACACCAGTTCGCTGCGCTTCAATGCACGAATGTAGGAATCCTGCGCTGCTGTGCGCGCCCGAACCGGGCGCTTGCGCAGATTGATTTCCTCGAACTGCGATTTCGCGGCCTTTGGATCGAACTCGAATAACGAGCCCTGCGCGATCACGGCGCGGATCGCGCCTTCGACATCGCCTTGCGCGATATCCTGTCCGCGCACGGCTTGCTCATAAAGCATTTCGAGAACACGCCGTGCTGCGTCGCAGGTGTCGCGTGATCCGGCGATCGTTATGTGATTGCCGCGCGAATCGGCGACGACACTCAGGCGCCGTTCGATGAGCGCAAGGTTTTGTCCATAAGGACCGACCAGTGAGGAGGCCGCGCCGTTGTCGTCGAAGGCGACGACAATTTGCGTCTCGTGCTGTTTCGGAAGATCGCGGTCGTGCTTGCGTCCGGGGGCGAGGGTTGGCGAATCCGATGCGCTTTTTGGCAAGGGTTCAGGCTCCGGGGGTTATTGCGGGCAAGGAAGCATTGGCGGCTTGGGGTATCCGATTGCGCGTGGGCTCGGGCATCGTGGCAAGCGCACCGATCAGGCTGTAGCGATCGAGACTCTCGATGGCGACAGGAAGAACGCTGCCGACAATGTCGGGAGATGCGAAAATATGCGCGGGTTGCATGTGCTCCGTGCGGCCGACAATCTGACCCGGATTTCGCGCGCCAGCCGCGCCAATCGCTCGTCCATCACTCGGGTCGTAACCGTCTCCTGCATGTCCGCGGCGGGCGTCCCCGGCCGGGGCGAAAACTTGAACGAATAACCGCCAGCGTAACCGATTTGCCCAACCAGTGCGAGTGTTGCCGAAAAGTCTTCCTCGGTCTCAGACGGAAAGCCGACAATAAAATCCGATGTAAACGCAATATCTTCGCGCGCTTTGCGGAACCGGTCGATGGTCCGGTGGTAATCCGCAGCGGTATGTTTGCGATTCATTGCCTCAAGGATGCGGTCCGAGCCGGACTGTACTGGCAGATGCACCAGCGGCATCACGGCGGCAATATCGCGGTGGGCTTCGAACAGCGCGTCATCGACATCGCGCGGATGGCTCGTCGAGTAACGCAACCGCACGATGCCGGGAATTTTTGCGAGGCGATGCAGCAGCGCGCCGAGCGTTGAAGCATTGCCGTTTTCGTCTTCGCCGTGAAATGCGTTGACGTTCTGTCCGATCAGCGTGATCTCGCGCACACCATTGTCGGCGAGGCGTTGCACGTCATCCATGATGCGCGCGACGGGCCGCGAAATTTCCATGCCGCGCGTATAGGGCACGACGCAGAATGTACAGAATTTGTCGCAGCCTTCCTGCACGGTGACGAAGGACGACACGCCGCGCGCGCGAATGGCCGCAGGCTTCGGCTGCGGCAGCGACGCGAATTTGTCCTCAGTGGGAAATTCGGTTTCGATAGCGCGGCCTTCGGATTTTGCGCGCGCCAGCAGTTCAGGCAGATGATGATAACTCTGCGGGCCGACCACGATATCGACGGCGCGTTCGCGCCGGATGATTTCGCTGCCTTCCGCCTGCGCCACGCATCCGGCAACGACGATGCGCATCTCGCGGCCGTTACGCGCGGCGTCTTCTTTGGTTGCGCGAAGCCGGCCCAATTCCGAGTATACTTTTTCGGATGCCTTCTCGCGAATGTGACAGGTGTTGAGAATGACGAGATCCGCGTCATCGACGCTCGACGTTTCGACAAATCCTTCAGGTGCCAGCGTGTCCACCATGCGCTGCGCATCGTAGACGTTCATCTGACAGCCGAATGACTTGATGTGCAGCTTGCGCGGCTTGTTCATCGCTTTGTGTGGACGCTGAGGGTTGTCATTCCGCTCAGATATAGCGCAAACGAAACAGAATCCAGCCGTGAACGGCCGAATGTCCTGAAATGACTCAGGATTTGGTGTCCTTGGAGTCATCGAGCGGGACGCAATAAAGCTCCAGCCGATGATCGACGAGTTTAAATCCGAGCTTGCGGGCGATTTCGGCCTGCAGTTTCTCAATTTGCTCGGAGGTGAATTCAATCACCTTGCCGTCGCGCAGATTGATGAGATGGTCGTGGTGATTGTCGCGCATCTGTTCGTAACGTGCGCGGCCCTCGCGAAAGTCGTGACGCTCGATAATCCCGGCATCCTCAAAAAGCTTCACCGTGCGATAGACGGTCGAGATCGAAATCTTGTCGTCGACGGCGATGCATCGGCGATAGAGTTCCTCAACATCGGGATGATCGTGCGATTCCGCGAGGACGCGCGCGATCACGCGCCGTTGCTCGGTCATGCGCATGCCGGTCGCAGAACATCGCTTTTCGATGTCCGTGAGTTGGCCTGCCGGAACGGATTTGAGGACGGTCATGGTTTCAAAGTCCCGCGAACGAGCCAGTTTTGCCACCGGGGAGAGCCTACGACAAGTCTCGCCGCATCACGACAGCGTTCAATTGTTCGCCGCCGGCATCCTTGTAATAGCGTTCACGCTGTCCCACCACACGAAATCCGGCCCTTGCGTAAAGAGAGCGGGCGGGACGGTTATTTTCCTCAACTTCGAGGAACACGGTTTTCAGTCCGTGCCCCGCCAGATGGCCAAGATGCGTGCGCAAAAGATCGCGCGAATAACCCTGGCCGCGATATTTCGCTGCAATGGCTACCGAGAGAATTTCCGCCTCATCTGCTGCGATGCGCGAGACGATGAACCCAATGGTTCTATTTCCGCGACGTAGCCGATGCGCCAGCGCGTTTCGCTCGATCAGGATTTGCTCAAACTCGTCGGTGCCCCAGCCGCGGTGAAACGATGCGCGATGAAGTTGTGCCAATCGCGGCGCATCGCGAAGGCTTGCGGGCTCGATTGCGACAGATGTCCCGCCGAATAGTTTTGGAAAAAGACGCGACGGAAGATCGGCGAGCCATATTCCCAATGAGGACATCAGCGATTCGATCATGTTGCGGTCATCGCGTTGAATCGGCCCGCAGCGGATCGAGCTTCGGTTTGGCGTCCGGTGCGCGAAGGTAGAACGGTTTGGCGGGTGATTTTTCAGGATCTGTTGCGGCACCGACCCACGCGACCCAGCTGATGTCGGGACCGGGCTGGGCGTCGACAAGCGACGGTGTCGGCATCTGCGGCGGCCAGCGATCGGCGAGCATTGTTGCCGCATTGCCGACGATGCGAACGGCACCGAAGCGTGCTGCGCGGAACGTCTCATCGATCGGCACGACACCGGGCCGGATCAGCGTTGCGCCATTTCCCGCGATGGCCTGGAAATAGACATTGTCGTGCCGTGCGTCGATCGCAACGACAATCGGCAGCGCACTCTTCTCAGCTACGAGTGGCGCCACATAGGCCGACAATGTCGTCAGGCCGACGATTTCCTTGTTTGCCGCGAGCGCAATGCCGCGTGCGGCGGAAATTCCGACGCGTAACCCCGTAAAGCTGCCGGGGCCCGTTGTGACCGCGATGCGATCGAGATCGAGATAGGACACACGCGCCTTCGTGACGACGCGCGCGATCAGCGGCATCAACGCTTCGGCGTGTCCACGTTTCATGGGAAGCGATTCCTGCGCGATCACGCTCTTCGCCTGAGTGTCCAGCACGGCAGCGGCGCAGTTATCCAGCGCGGTATCGATAGCAAGGATGAGCATTGAAAGGCCGATAATCCCGGAAAGCTTTCGGCAACGTGCCGCCGAAAAAGCAAACGGGCAAGCGCTTCAGCGCTTGCCCCCAAAACTTTCCGGCAAAAAGACCTTCCAGCGGTTGATATCAGTTCATCGGGCGGACTTCGACCACGTCAGGCAGGAAGTGCTTGAGCAGGTTCTGGATGCCGTGCTTCAGCGTTGCGGTCGAGGACGGGCAACCCGCGCACGAGCCTTTCATGTCGAGATAGACGATGCCGTCCTTGAAACCACGGAACGTGATGTCGCCGCCGTCGCTGGCAACCGCCGGACGAATGCGTGTCTCGAGCAAATCCTTGATGGTGGCGACCGTCTCGGTGTCGGCCTCATTGAAGAATTCTTCCGCGTGGGTTTCTTCCGGCTGGTCACCATCGGCGAGCAAAGGCGCGCCCGACATATAATGCTCCATGATGACGCCGAGGATCGCGGGCTTCAGATGCTGCCAGTCGCTGTCGTCTTTGGTCACTGTCACGAAGTCTGAGCCGTAAAAGACGCCCGTGACGCCGGGGACTTCGAACAGGCGTCCGGCCAGCGGCGAACGTGCGGCGGCGTCCTTGTTGACGAACTCCATCG
>JAPLPA010000234.1:4917-10205 GCA_026400415.1 Afipia sp.
TCGTGCCGGTATCGAGCACGGTGCGTCCAGGAATGAATTTCAGGGTCGCGGGATTTGGGGTCGCTTCGGTCTGGATAAACATGGGTGTCTCCGGCACATCGCCGGTTCAAGGCCGGCGCGAACGGGTGAATGTGGGCGTTCCATAACAGATGGCGCTGGAAAAAGCACGATCAAGAGCCCGCGATTGGACGTTTACGACAATGCGTCGATATCGATGTCGCTCAGGTTTCCAGGGACGATTGCCAGCGGAATCGGAAATGTGCCCGCCGTATGGGCGAGCATCGTGATGATCGGCCCTGGTCCTTCGGCTCCCACGCTGGCGGCCAGCACCAGCAGGGCGATATCGACGTCCTTGTCGATGACGTCGAGAATTTGCTCAGTCGGATCGCCTTCCCGGATGACGCGCTCCGGGGTGATCGCAGCGATACCGTTGGCCCGACCGGAAGCACGGTCGAGAGCCTCGTTGGCATCTTGCACCGCCTCCTCTCGCATCACTTCGGCGACGCCGAGCCATTGTTGATTGCGATCTTCGGTGTCGATGACACGAAGCATCACGACGCCGCCCCCGACACGCATTGCCCAACGGCTGGCGTAATAAACCGCGCGGTCGCCCTCGGCGGTCTCGTCAACGATGACAAGGCACTTCGGCTTGTGGCCCTGTTCGTAACTTCGGCGCTGGCTGGTCATGCGGTCATGCTGCCATGCGCTAGGCCATGCCGACAAGCCGCTCGCGGCGCGACTTCGCATGCAAGTTTGCGGAATTGAGTGGCGGGACTACTGCTGCAGTACGCAATGCGACGCGTCACCGCCCGCGAATGAACCCGACGATGTCCTTGACGTGGTTCATTGTCTCGCCCGCGATGACACGGGCGCGATTGGCACCGTCGATCAAAACCTCATCCACATAGGCGGAATCCTGAGACAGCTTTTTCATTTCCGCGCCGATGGGGCCGAGTTTCTCCACGGCAAGATCGACAAGGCTGTTCTTGAATCCTGAAAACTGCCCGCCGCCGAACTCCCTGAGTACGTCGGGTTTCGATCTGCCGGAGAGTGCCGCGTAGATTCCGACAAGGTTGTCGGCTTCGGGCCGCGTTTTCAATCCTTCATCTTCGCTAGGTAGCGGCTCTGGATCGGTCTTTGCTTTTCGCACTTTCTGCGCAATCGCATCGGCGTCGTCGGAAAGATTGATCCGTGAGTAGTCCGACGCGTCGGATTTCGACATTTTCTTCGAGCCATCACGCAGCGACATCACGCGCGTTGCGGGTCCGGTAATCAGCGGCTCCGGCAGCGGAAAGAATTTGTCGCCAAGCCCATGAACCTTGATGGACTCCGAAAAGTCGTTGTTGAATTTTTGCGCAATGTCGCGAGACAGTTCGAGATGCTGCTTCTGATCCTCGCCGACAGGCACATGCGTGGCGCGATAGACAAGAATGTCCGCTGCCATCAGGTTGGGGTAGGCGTAGAGACCCACCGACGCGTTCTCGCGATCCTTGCCGGCTTTTTCCTTGAACTGCGTCATGCGATTGAGCCAGCCAAGCCGCGCGACACAATTGAACACCCATGCCAGCTCCGCATGTTCGGCGACCTGGCTCTGATTGAAAACGATGTGTTTCTTTGGATCGATGCCGCTGGCGATGAAGGCTGCAGTGACTTCACGGATGTTGCGCGTCAGCTCGGCGGGGTCCTGCCAGACAGTGATGGCGTGCAGATCGACCACGCAATAGATGCAGTTATGAGTGTCCTGCAATTTGACGAAATTGACGATGGCGCCGAGATAATTGCCGAGATGCAGATTTCCCGTCGGCTGGACGCCCGAAAACACAAGTTCTTTCGCCATGATCGCTGTCCCTGAGCCCGGTGGAGAGGCTGAAGTTATTGTGCCGTCACTTGCCACGCGTGTCCTGATCGCGCAAGTCGCCGACGCGCAATGCGATCAGCGCCTCGCCCCAATTCACCACGCCGAGCAGATCGAGCAGCAGGCCGTAGAACGAGATGCCTGCGGCGACAAGTCCGCCCAGAATAGTGAGCTGCGCCATGAAGCCGGCATTGGCCACGACAGGCGAGACGAAATATTGCGATGTCAGCAGCATGACGCCCATCGTTGCCGCACAGATCGCGATTCGCGGCAGTCGACGCAGCGCAGTCTCGTCGATTGAAAAGCCAATCGTGGTGACGCCGCGCCAGGCGAGGACACCTGCACAGAACCATGCGCCGAGAGAGATACTCGCCGCGACTCCGTTCGCTCCAAAGCTGCGGCCGACCAGCAATCCGAACAGGATCGCGACGGCTATTCCCGACAGCGTGGCGAAAAGCGGCGTGCGTGTGTCGTCGCGCGAAAAAAAGGCCGGCGATAAAACTTTGGTCAGAACATGCGCCGGCAGCCCGACCGCCAGAATCGACAAAGCCTGCGCGGTCGCCAAAGTGTCACTTGCGGTGAATGCACCGTGCTCGAACAGCACGTGGATGATTGGGGCACTCAATACGATCAGCGCAAGCATGGCGGGCATCACAAGAGCGATGGCGAGTTCGAGCGCGCGGGATTCAGCTGTCTTCAGGGCCTGACGATCGCCGCTTTGCACGGCGCGGGTCAATTCGGGTGTCAGCACCGTTCCCATCGCGACGCCGACAATGCCGAGCGGCAGTTCGATCAAGCGATTGGCAAAATACAACCACGAGACGGCGGCGGGCGAGGCCGAGGCCACGATAGCGCCTGCGACAATGAGAAACTGCGGTCCGGCGTTGGCGATCATGCCGGGGATTCCCTTACGGAAGAATCCGCGGATCTGACTGTCAAATGAAATCTTGATCGGCGTAGCAACCCGGTCGTGCCACGAGCGCCGCTGAAGCAGGATCAGCATCTGAAGGCACCCCGCGATGCCGACGGTAGCTGCGATAATCGTCGCCGACATTGTTGTGTCGTGACGCCACACCAGCAGAACCGCAAGGACGGCGATCAGCGTGACGTTGAACAGCACTGGCGAGAATGCCGTGAGGACGAAACGGTGTTCGGCGTTGAGCACGCCCATCATCACGGTCACAGGCCCGACGAAAGCGAAATACGGCATCATCAATCGCGCATCGGTAATCGCAAGTCGCAGCGCGTCGGTGCCGGCAAATCCCGGTGCGAGGAGCGCAATCGTCAGCGGCATCAGCAAAGTCAGCACAATGGCGATGCCGACCAGGATAAGGCTGACACTTCCGAGCACGCGGCCCGCAAAGGCAGCGGCCGCCACCTGGCCTTCGGTTTCGCGGATGCGCAGATAGCCCGGCACCAAAGCCGCATTCAGCGCGCCCTCAGTCAGCGAGCGCCGCGCCACATTGATGAACTGGAAAGCAACCAGAAATGCGTCCGCGATCGGCCCTGCGCCAAGCAACGCCGCGATCATCGAATCCCGGATGAACCCAAGAATTCGCGACGCCAGCGTTCCGGTCGAAACGGTGAGGATATTTCGGATCATGCAGTTGTTCTTGAGATCATGATGCGGATGGAAAGAAGGTCAGTTCTCAAATCGTATGCTTGCTGGAACGCGCATTGTCGTGATAGGTCGCGGCCTCACATCTTGAAATAGCAGCTTTCGGCGAAATCTCGCCGTTCCCTCAGGATTATCATTAATGAGCGCAGCGACATACGATGTTCTGGGGATAGGTAATGCGATTGTCGATGTCTTGGCGAAGGCCGACGACGATTTTCTGGTCAAGCATGGCATGACCAAGGGTGCGATGGCGCTGATCGACGAAGAACGCGCGACCGCCGTCTATAAAGCGATGGGCCCCGCTACCGAGATTTCAGGCGGCTCCGCGGCCAATACCATTGCGGGACTTGCAAGCTTCGGTGCGCGCTCGGCGTTCGTCGGAAAAGTGCGTGACGACCAACTCGGTCATGTTTTCGCACATGACATCAAGGCCGCACATGTCTCATTCGACACGCCTGTTGCGAAGGCGGGAGCCGCGACCGCACGGTCGTATATTCTCGTGTCGCCCGATGGTGAGCGCACCATGAATACATTTTTGGGTGCGGCGCAGGATTTGTCCCCTGCAGACATAGATCCGTCTCAGATTGCCGCATCCTCGATTGTCTATCTCGAAGGCTATCTGTGGGATCCAAAAGAAGCGAAGGAAGCCTTTTTGAAAGCATCCAAGATCGCGCACGACAACAAGCGAAGTGTCGCGCTCACTTTGTCCGATGCATTTTGCGTCGGCCGCTATCGCGACGAGTTTCTCAATCTCATCAAAGCCAAAACTGTCGATCTGGTATTTGCCAATGAAGCCGAACTGACGTCGCTCTATCAGATTGACGATTTCGACAAAGCGCTGGCGCAATTGCGTAACGACGCAAATCTTGCGGTCGTCACCCGCAGCGAAAAAGGATGCGTCGTGGCGGCCAAGGAGAAGGTCACGGCGGTTCCGGCGTTTCCTGTGAAACAGGTGGTCGATACAACCGGCGCAGGCGATTTGTTCGCAGCAGGTTTTCTGTTCGGGACTGTGCGCGGCCTGTCGCATGAACAGTCGGGACGGCTTGGCGCGCTGGCTGCCGCAGAAGTCATCCAGCATATCGGCGCGCGGCCTCAAACCTCTTTAAAGGCGCTGGCGCAGGCCGAGGGCTTGCCGGTTTGAACTAAAACGTCGCTCTCTGCGACGAAGGTTGAAGACCCGAAGGGAACATTTTTGAAGTATCGCGGTTGAAACGCGGGTCTCCGACCTTACGTACCTCGTTCAGATTCCCACAAAATATCTCAAGGCGATGGCGCGCACATGCGCCGGAAGGACACGATGATTGCGACGTGGAGTGAATGGAAGCGCTATCCCAGAGTAGCTCGCGGCGAGTCGCTTGAAGCTCCGATAGGACCCGGAATTTTCGAAGTCAGGCGCGTTTCTTCGGGCGCACTGTTCGCGTTCGCCTCTGCGGACAATCTGGCTGAGGCGCTTTCGAATCTGGCTTTCGGATCGAAGTCGGTGCTGTCGTTCTTCGGCAAGCGAGAACCCATCGCGCTTCCCGATCTCGAATTTCGCACGATTTCGACGACAACGCGAGAGCAAGCCAAGATTGCGGCTGAACGCGTTTTGGGTCGTCGTGAAGCCTATATGAGCAGTGTCGCCTGAGGTGCGTCGTTTCAGCGTCCCTTGAACTTTGCGGGGCGTTTTTCGAGAAACGCCGCAACGCCTTCCTTGAAATCCTCGGCGCGGCCGGCAGCAACCTGCGATTGCTTTTCCATGTCGATCTGTTGCTCGAACGAATTTTCCGGGCTTTCCCAATAGAGGCGACGGATCAGCGACAGCGCGACCGTCGG
>JAPLPA010000223.1:0-1987 GCA_026400415.1 Afipia sp.
GCAGGGCTTCTTCGAAGCGCCGCTCAAGCAGTGGCTGGCCAATTTGTTCATCGTCTCGACTGCGCTGAAGCAGCCTTATGTGGACGGCGTTTACTGGACGCTGATTTTGGAACTGACATTCTATGCGTGGGTCTATGTGCTGATCGCGGGGGGAATTTTCCCGCGCTACATCCTGCCCGTTCTGGTCGGATGGTTCGCGATTTCGCTGTTCAACGAATTATGGCTGTCCTCGCACATGATGCGCAAATTGCTGCTGACCGATCAGTGCGGATTTTTCGCCAGTGGTCTGCTGATTTACGAAATCAGTCGCGGGCGCGGCAATGCGGTGGTGCAGACGTTGCTTGGATGCGCGGCGGTGGTGGCGATGGTCTCGGCCGTGCGTCACGCCGAGGAAATGCATGAGATGACAGGCGGCACGTTCGACGCGTCGATCGTGGCGGCGCTGGCGGTGTGCTGCGTGGCCATCACGGTGATCGCGGCGCGGCTGCCGAAGTTGCCGATTTCATCGAAGGTAACGTCGCTGCTCGGCGGCATCACCTATCCGCTTTATCTGTTGCATCAGATGATCGGCTATGTGGCGTTTCTGCTGCTGCACAAGCATTTTGCGGCGGGGCCGTTGCTGGCAGCGATTGTCGCAAGCGTCGCTGTTGCTTCCTGGGCAGTATGGCGGTTTGTCGACCGGCCCGGCCAGCGTGCCACCAAGACGCTGCTCACAAAGGCAGTCGCACGCGGCTCCGTTGCATTGCAGGGTCGGATGGTTCCGCAGGCGGCGTGAAATTTAAGTCGCGCGGTCGCGGCAGCGTGAGTTGTTCGCAGGGTGCGATGGTGAAATGATTCAACCTGTCGCGGTACGGTTACGGCGGCACAGAGGTCGTGTCATGAACAATGTCATCAAGCTGGTTACAGTCCTGTTTGTCGCGCTGCTTGCGTCTATTTGTGCAGGCGAAGCTTTCGCGCGCGGCGGCGGCGCAAATCTGATGAATTCTCCGGGCTATCAGCGCGCACTCAAGGAATCTCGGGAACGCTATCAGCGCGCCTATACGCAACCCTACACAACGCCGCCTGCGGTCTATCCCGGTCGGAAATGGCGGCATCGCTCGTGGCGTCACCGCCGCTGAGCAGGCTCAGAGCTTCGCGCCCCAGTCGCGCGCGGTCTTCAGGATCCAGTCGCGGTAGAGCGTGAGCGGCGTCACGCCTGTGAGGCCGCCGCAGCCGTCATCATTGTTCGGCCCGGTAGACCAGCTCACGACGCCTGCGATCACGGCTACGCCATTCTGATCCTCGAATGCGGGCGCGCCGGAATCCCCGGTGCATGCGCCCATACCCGCACTTTTGTTTTGCGTGACCGGGTCGACGAGACGAATTTGCAGTGTGCCGGGGTTTCCGGTGACGGCAAGGCTAGCTGCGCGCACCGTGCCAACTCCGTCGTCGCCGCCGGAGCGTGTGACGCCGACGCCCGCAACCGTAAAGCGTGAGCCAGGTTGAATCGGAATTTTCGGCACGCCGAGTGTCGCGGGCGATTTGTTCGGCACCGATGAAGGAAGTTGCAGCAATGCGACATCCGCAGTGGCGCGGTGTGCGAGCATTGTCTGCATGTTGAATTGCGGGTGCGTCATGGCCTTCTGCGCGGTGACGAGGCGTGGCGGCTGCGTGGTCGGATCGATCACGCGGTAGGTCGTGCCCGGCACGACACAATGTCCGGCCGTCAGCACGATGTTCGGCGCGATCAGCGACCCTGTGCAGACCGTCCCGAGTGAGCCGATGATCGTGACGATAGACCTGGCGATCATCTCACTCGGCGCAGATCGGCTGCCGGTAATGGCGTCCGACGGACCGGAGAATCCAACAAACATCGATACGAAAACTACTAATCTGACGCGTGCAGAGCCCATGATTTTAAAGGCCTGCAATCCGCTACCCTGTCAATTACCCGGCTAACTAAAATCCGCCGGTTCGCCCCCCCCCCCCCGGGACTGGGCCGTCCATA
>JAPLPA010000223.1:2031-15803 GCA_026400415.1 Afipia sp.
TGTATCTTTGAAATCTGCGATGAAACCCGGCCATGCAGCTTCTTTGCCGCTGTTTGGGGATTGCCGCGATCGGTGGCACGCCACGAAAAGTTCCGAAAACCCTTCTTTAAAACAATGGAACCACGCTCGGCCTCCACGGTTTTCTGCTTGAGGGCAGAAACAGGAGGCTAAGATGAAATATGTATTAGCAATGGTAGCAGTGGCTAATCTGGGCCTTGCGCTTCCATCGAGCGCGGAGGAAGCCCGTATTGGCGTTGGCGTTGGCCCAGTAGGTGCTGGTGTAACGGTTGGTTCTGGCCATCGCGATTATGATCGGGATCGCGAACGCACTACAATCATCAAGGAGCGTGAGCCTGATCGGGATAAAACCGTGATTATTAAAAAGGATCACGACCATGACAATGACGACAAGGTAATTATTCGTCACGACCGCGACTAAGACTATTGGCCTTCCCAAACGGGAAGGCCATTTTCATTTCAGAAATTAGCGACAAGTACGTTTGCTCGTCGCCTGTTTGAAAGATCGAACAAATGGATACGATTGATTTGGAATTGAAAATCGTTCTGAAGGGATACGATCAAACCATGTTGATCGTCGAAGATCGGATTGGAAATCAAAAATTCGCGTACCTGGAAACAGAATTATGCGGTGACGATTTTAAGCACGTAATTTCTGATTTTATGTGCGGGCTTTATTTTGATCCCGTTCGCGTCGTAGCAGTAAACACGTTGCAAAATTGGACCCAAGACCTTTCAGGGGAAATCGCTAGCGAAATCCAACGACATTGCATTGAAGCGGGTAAAGACATCCCGGACTACCTCCAAGAGTTCATGGTTGCGCATTCAAATGACAGGGACTGTAACGTAAAAGCTGCTTGACGTGCATGGCTGATGCGTTTGCTGCCGCGATGGGCGCGCAGCGCGTTGCGCGACTTCTCCGGCAAAAGACGCTGACGTGGCCTTTATCTAGTACGCCCGGCACGGCATGGAGATTGATGGTACCAACTACCTGTTCCGGTCGATGCGACGCTTGAACGCGATGTCGATTCCTTCGATGAGGCTATTCGGCCACCTCGATGTCGTGACCACTCGTCTTGAACTGCCACAAGCTGAGCATCCAATCCAGCGAATGCGCTAAGCTATTCGCGCGCGCGTTGAATGTATTATTTTATCATTCAACCTCACTTCAATGACTGGAGATCTCACGGAATCCGAACCGACTTCGTTCGCGTCTCTCATAGCGATCGCATGAGCCCTTTCGCCCTCTAACTGCGCAGACTTGAAGTCTGGAAGTTCAATTCCTTCCTCGTCGCGAACCAGCTCATTGCCGCCTCGAATATCAAAATAAAATCGTGGCATCGGTACCCCTACCAACTGCCTTAATCCCGATGAATCCACTCCGCAATCCGACGGTTACGCCAAATGAGTAGAAACCCTATTTTAGGATAGCTGCGGATTTACGAGGGGTTTTAAGTCCGTCTTTGTTCAGGCATCATCGAGCGGAACGTGGCTCTTATCGGTGACGAGTCTGCCCAATTGGCGCACGCGGCCTCCTCAAATAGAAGGGTCTGCACATGCAGCTCAGATGTCCCATCTGCAACGCTCGACTGGCCCCATCCAAGGATGACAAACGTCCTTTGATCTGTCCGAAGTGCGACGATCCGATGATAAGTCACGCTGCCTGGGCGAATGGCCCGCTCGCCAAGCCTAAGCATCCTAGTGACTCGTAATGTTAGTTGGCTGCGCGTTTTGTTTCACGATAAGCGAATCGTTCCGAAGCGGTCGCTACAGTGACTTTGCCTTGTCCTACGGTGCAAACGCCCCTTGCGACTCTTTACTTCAACGAGCACCGGTCGTTGCGATAGTAATAAAATGCGCCGCTAGGTTATCAGTCTTTCCTGATCGCAAGCGCAACCGCGTGTGTCAGCGAATTTGCTTTTAGTTCGAGGCGAGCGTCGCTGATGTGGACTTCAACTGTGCGCTTCGAGATATTCAGGCGCTCGCCGGTCTAGGCGGCGCTGAGGCCGCGCGACGCGTAACGCAGGACCGAGAGTTCGCGTTTTTTCACGTCTTCGGGCAAGGGGCATCCCAGCTACGTATCGCTCTGGGGCGATTTTACGCAGTTTGTCGATGGCCGACACTCTTATTTCGGGTTCTATGATGTCTCATCTGCGAATTCTTCAATAAACTTGCCGTCCAACAGCGTCCGCCTAGTTGTCGAAACCAACGAACACCGTCGCTTCTTCGACAGACTTTCGTTCGGACACGACAGCATTTGCGGGGAAGCTTTCATCCGGCCAGCCCAGCGCGATACTCTTCATGATGATCTGATCGTCAGCTATGCCGGCGTGCTCACGAACCACCGGTGACTGCATGATGCCTTGGCTGTTAATGACGGCACCTAGCCCGCGAGACCAGGCAGCATTGACCAGAGCAGTCGCCACAGCGCCGCAATCGAAGGGCGTGTCGTCGCTCCCGTCGAGCACGCGGTCGTAGGTCACGATCACACACACGGGCGCATCGAATTGACGGAAGCCACGTAAGACCCAGTCCTGGCGCTTATCCTTGTCATCGCGTTCGATCCCCATGGCAGAGAACAATTGCTTGGCGACGCCAACCTGTCTGTCGCGGTGTGGACCTGTAAATCCCTGACCCGTACGAAATTCGCGCGACTGGGGCACGCCTGCAACCATACGCTCAGTATTGCCGGCACGAATTCGATCCAGCGGCTCGCCTGTAATGACGTAGAAATTCCAGGGCTGGGTATTCATCGACGACGGCGCACGCATCGCCAACTCGATGATTTCCTTGATTAGCTCTTTCGGCACCGGGTCTGGTTTGTAACCGCGGATGCTTCGCCGTCCGCGAATAACGTCATCAAAAAGCATTTTCCGTGGTCCCCGAACGGCTCGTCGAAATGGCCTAGATTTTCGCCATTTTACCACATCCACGCAAGCAGACCGGTGAGAGATTCTACTGGCTCTCTCCCAGTTCAACTGAGCCGAATTTCGAGATTAAAGAGAGTTCGAAGGCAGGCCGTCTTTCACCGCCAGCAAATCGCGCGACCTTGCGGCCCGCATCCAGGACGTGATTGAAACCGCCTGAGCGTTCAGCGACACCAGCGCTTCATGTTGCCGCAAGCCCCGTCCGCCCTTGACCAAACCGAGATCGCGCACCAGCGCAAAATGTCCGTCGCTCATTCGGACCAGACGAAGATCGACGAACATCCGCTTGATCGTTTTCAGCATCGCGCGCCCCCATTCCCAGTTCGTTGAGAATGCATCGTCTCGTGATTCGGTCAAATCTTGACACGGCGCGAATCTAGCCGCACCGCAAAGACAATGCGGACATCGAGTCAGCTGCGTGGAAATGCTTAAACCGAAAGTGGGACCGTCGCTTGGGCGAAAAGTGCGACGGCCCCGGTCGCTCAATTGAAATTGCGAGCCGTAAGGCCGGCTTTGAACGACGATCAATCGGTAGCATTCGACCGCGCCTGCGCAACGCAAGCCGCGTCTTAACCTAACCGGTCAACCTTACTTGGTCTTACGTGGCCTCACATGCTACCATCGCCTGCAGCTTTCAGCGCCGCGAGGCCTTCGCGATAGGTTGGATACTTAAGGGTGACGCCGAGTTCGTCGTGAATCAGCTGGTTCCGCACGCGCTTGTTTTCGTCATAGAACGAACGCCCCATGTCCGTTAAGGCGGCATCTTCGAGGCGAACCTCGGGCGGTGGTGTGCGATTACACAGTTGCGCGGCGAACGTCACGACATCCTGCGGGGGCGCAGGCTCGTTGTCGGTCACGTTGTAGATCCCGCCATTGCGAGGGCGCTCAAGCGAAGCCTCAAGAACTTGCGCAATATCTTCGACATGCGTTCGGTTGAAAACTTGTCCCGGCTTGATGATGCGCCGCGCGGTGCCTTGCGCGATTTGTATCAATTGATTGCGGCCAGGGCCGTAAATTCCGGCGAGCCGGAATATCTGCACGGACGCGGTTCCTTTGGCGCCGAGCGTAAGCCAGTCTTGTTCGGCACGTGCGCGGCGTTGCGAACGGACATTCGATGGATTCGCAGGTGTTCGCTCGTCGATCCATTCGCCGGCGTGATCGCCGTAAACACCGATAGTCGAGAGATAACCGATCCAGCGCGTGGTTTTTGCGGCAGCAATTTGTTTCGCATAGGTGCGCAAGATTGGATCGCCACCGGCGTCCGGCGGCACGGAAATCAGCATTGCGTCGCAGGCCAGAATATCGGATTCGATTTCCTCATCATGGCCGTCGGGGCCGAAAATGCGCGCGATGAGGCCGTCGTGAGCCATTGCCTTTGCTTTGACAGGAGTGCGAACCGTTCCAGTCACTTGATGTCCGTACGCGTGAAGTCGCTGCGCAAAAAACGCTGCGCTGTAGCCCAGTCCGAAAACAAACAGCTTCACGATAGGCCCTGTTCAAATGCATGGTTGCGACGTAGGTATCGCCTGACGATACCCATATAGCAGTTAGGACGACCGACTTGGATAGTTACGACCCGCTTCGCGATTTCCTGCTGCGGCAGCATCTTCCCGAGATTGTGCTGACTTTCGACGCTATCGAGGACATTCTCGGCTTCGCGCTGCCACGCGCGTCGCTGCGTGCATCGTGGTGGGAAAAAGAACGCAACCCTGAAAATGCAAGGCCACAGCGCGACGCCATTCGCGACGGTGGATATGAGGCGACACGCCTGCCAAATGACAAAGGCGTTAGGTTTCGAAAATTGTCAGCCGGCCGCTTTCGTCCGAAGCATTAGCTTGAGGAACTCAGGAATCCTGCCTTCGTTCGAATGTCCCGATTGGCGTCCGCTGTCAGCAGGCCGATCAGCTTTTCCGCAACCGGGAGGTTGTTAGATCGCGCGGTGATCGCGGCCGCATACAACGTCGCAAGCGCGAGCTCTTTCGGCAGCGGGCCTGCCAGATGCAATCCTGGCGTTATCAGTATCTCGGTGGTCTGCGTGCAACCGATGCCATGCACGCCGTCGAACGACGCAAGATTGCGCATCGCGGTTGCACCATTTGGGAATTCACGCAACCGCGATGCGATGCGATCCGCGACACCGAGCTGCACAAACACTTTTGCGATGTGTATGCCGGCCGTCGAAGCCTTGGTGTCGGGTACGAAGATCGCGTCTGCCTGCAGGAATGCATCGCGCACTGCGTCCGCGCTGCCGATCGGCGGCGCGTGCTCATTGGTACGGACGGCGATTGCCGTCTCGACGATACCGATATTTCCAGGTGTGCCGGAGCGCAGGAGTTTATCTTCCGACAGACGGTCGAGCACCGCAGATGTCAGCACGACAATGTCGGCGTCTGCACCGCCGCGTAGCAAACCCGCCATTGTGCCGACTGCGCCGTAGTTGCCTTCGATAGCGAAGCCGGTCAGTTTTTCAAATTGCGGTGCAAGGACTTTGATGAGACCTTCTGCAGCGCCGCCGCTCAGAACTTTAAGAGCGTTCATTTAATTGCCTACTTCCTGGCCTCAATGGTCTTCACCACGTCGGCCCATTTTTTAATGTCGCCCCGCAGATAGCCGTCGAATTCCGCAGGCGTCATCGACAACGGCATTGCGCCCTGTTGCGCCCACAACGCGACAACGTCAGGCCGCTTGATAATGTCGTTGATCGCGGCATTTAGTTTCTCGACAATCGGCTTTGGCGTGTCTGCCGGAGCCATGACGCCGAGCCAGATTGTTGCCTCATATCCCGGAACGCCAGCTTCGATCACCGTCGGCACGTCGGGCAGGATGTTTGAGCGTGCTTTCCCCGTCGTCGCGAGTGCGCGGACCTGGCCGGCTGTAATGTTGGGAACCATCGTCGTCACGGCGTCGATCATCATTTCGATCTGGCCGCCGATGACGTTGCTGCGTGCTTCGCCACTGCCGCGGTGTGGAACGTGAACGATGTCGGTTTGCGTCATGGCTTTGAGAAGCTCGCCTGCCATGTGGTATGGCGTACCTTGTCCCGAGGAAGCATAGTTCAGCTTGCCGGGTTGCGCTTTTGCGAGCGCAATAAATTCCTTCAGCGTCTTTGCCGCGACCGATGGATGGACGACGATCACGAGATCGGACGTATTGACGGGTGCGACCGGCGTGAAATCCCGCATCAGTTCGTAATTGCGCTGCGGCAGCAGAGACTCATTCGCTGTCTGTGCATTCGACATCATCAATAGCGTGTAGCCATCGGCGGGCGCTTTTGCGGCTTCGATGGTGCCGATCACCGCGCCTGCACCGGGTCTGTTTTCTACCACGAACGGTTGCTTGAGCGTGTCCTGCAGATTCTTTCCAATCAGACGCGCGGTTACGTCCGCCGGACCTCCCGCGCCGAACGGCACAATGATTTTCACAAGCCGCGACGGATAGTCCTGAGCGGCGGCGGGCGTCGCGACGACAAGCGCGGCAAGTGCCGCCGCTATTCCCGCGAAGCGCTTGAATATTTTCGTCATAACCGCTCCGTGGCTGAATTTTGGTGCAGCGCAAAATTCAGATAAAGAGATTTACAGTCCTAAAGTTTGAATGACCAAATAGATCATGCAGGTATAAAGGATACCAGTTCAAACAAGAGATTTCGGGAGAACGGGAATGAAGTCAAAAGTTCTAGCCGCTGCAGTCGCAGCATTCGGTTTGACGGCGGCGCTGCCTGCGTCGGCGCAGCAGGGCGTGAAGATCGGAATTCTGAACGATCAGTCCGGCGTTTATGCTGACTACGGCGGAAAGTGGTCCTATGAAGCCGCCTTGATGGCCGTCGAAGATTTCGGCGGATCGGTGCTCGGCCAGAAGATCGAAGTCATCTCCGCCGATCACCAGAACAAACCGGATCTGGGCGTCTCCATCGCGCGCCGCTGGTATGAAGTCGAAAACGTCGACATGATCACCGAGTTGACGACATCGTCGGTCGCGCTCGCGGTTCACGATCTGTCGAAGCAGATGAAGAAGATCGACATCGTGGTCGGCGCCGCAACGTCGCGCCTGACTGGCGACGCCTGCCAGCCATACGGTTTCCATTGGGCCTACGACACGCGCGCACTCGGCGTCGGCACCGGAGGTGCATTGACCGAAGCAGGCGGTAAAACCTGGTTCTTCATGACGGCGGATTACGCCTTCGGCTACGCGCTGGAAAAAGACACCGGCGATTTCGTCAAGTCGAAGGGCGGCACGGTCGTGGGATCGGTTCGCATCCCGCTGAACTCGTCGGACTTCTCGTCGTTCCTGTTGCAGGCGCAAAGCTCGAAGGCGCAGGTCATCGGTCTCGCGAATGCGGGTCTCGATACGACAAACTCGATCAAGCAGGCGGCGGAATTCGGCATCGTCAAGGGCGGACAGAAACTCGCGGGTCTGCTGTTCACGCTGGCTGAAGTCCACGGCCTCGGACTGGAAGCAGCGCAGGGTTCGGTGCTGACGGAAGGCTATTACTGGGATCGCGACGACAAGTCGCGCAATTTCGGTAACAAGTTCTTCAAGCGCACCGGACGCATGCCGAACATGATCCAGGCCGGTACATATTCGGCAACATTGCAGTATCTCAAGGCCGTCAAGGCCGCGGGCACCAAGGAAACCGAAGCAGTTTCCAAGAAGCTGCATGAAATGCCGGTTGACGACGACTTCGCGCAGGGCGGCAAGGTGCTTGCGAACGGCCGCATGGTGCATGACCTTTATCTGTTCGAGGTCAAGAAGCCATCCGAGTCGAAGAAGCCCTGGGATTACTACAAGCAGATCGCTGTGGTTCCCGGCGACAAGGCGTTCTTCACTGTCGCTGAATCGGGCTGCAAGCTCGGTCAGTAATTCAAGTGACGGCGGCCCGGCGATTTCCAGCCGGGCCGTTTTGCTTTGAACGATAAGCAATTTTCCGGCGACTAAAACTTGTAGTGCTTCTGTTCTGAGAGGCCGACTATGCGCCGTCAGATTTTATTCGTTTTCAGCTCGGTAATAGCCCTCCCTCTATTGGTTGCTCCTGTTTCCGCGCAGGCGCCGCAACAGTCCGCGAGCACGCCGCTATGCGTGTACGACAGCAAGAACTACAGCGACGGCGCCTATATTTGCGCGCAGAAGTCGATGATGCTGACCTGCCAGACCGATGGTGCGAAAGCGTCGTGGAAAATCGTGACCGACAAGGACATCAACGACCGCTGCATCGCGCCGATCGTTCGCGCCAATATCACCGAGCCGCGAATTCGCCGCCGCCACTACATCCGGCCAGTGGCAATCCGCCCCGCCGACCCGAACGCCAAATACTTCAACTTCAACGGCAAGCGATATTGCGAATAAGCATAGCTGCGTGAGCGCAGTTTTAGGTTCAGCGCGCCGATTTTCTGCTACAGGGGAACACCATCTCGTCCCACCTGCAGAAGTGAAAACCTGATGTCCGTCCGCATCGTCGATGTCCGCGAGATCACCAAGCCGATCTCGTCTCCGATCCGCAACGCCTATATCGATTTCACCAAGATGACGACGAGCCTTGTTGCCGTCGTCACCGACGTGAAACGCGACGGCAAAACCGTTGTCGGCTACGGCTTCAATTCCAACGGACGTTACGGGCAGGGCGGTCTGATCCGTGAACGCTTCGTGCCGCGCATTCTCGAAGCAGAACCGAAATCTCTGCTGGATGTGACCGGCAACAACATCGACCCGGACAAGGTCTGGGCCGCGATGATGTCGAACGAAAAACCCGGCGGCCACGGCGAGCGTTCGGTCGCGGTCGGTACGCTCGACATGGCGGTGTGGGACGCGGTCGCGAAAATCGAGGGCAAGCCGCTGTTTCGGTTGCTCGCGGAACGCCACAAACGCGAAGCCAATCCGCGCGTCTTTGTGTATGCGGCCGGCGGTTATTACTACCCCGGCAAGGACAACAGCGCGCTGTGCAAGGAAATGCGCGGCTATCTGGATCGCGGCTATAATGTCGTGAAAATGAAAATCGGCGGCGCGCCTCTCAAAGAAGATCAAGGGCGCATCGAAGCCGTGCTGAAGGAAATCGGGTCGCAGGCGCAGCTCGCGGTCGATGCCAATGGGCGCTTCGATCTGGAAACCGCCATCGCTTACGCCAAGATGCTGCGGCAGTACCCGCTGTTCTGGTACGAGGAGATCGGCGATCCCTTGGACTTTTCATTGCAGGCCACGATGGCGGATTTCTATCCGGGGCCGATGGCGACTGGTGAAAACCTTTTCAGCCACCAGGATGCGCGCAATCTCATTCGTCACGGCGGCATGCGGCCGGATCGCGACTGGCTGCAGTTCGATTGCGCGCTGTCGTATGGGCTTTGCGAATATCAGCGCACGCTCGAGGTTTTGAAAACGCACGGCTGGTCACCGTCGCGTTGCGTGCCGCATGGCGGGCACCAGATGTCGCTAAATATCGCCGCAGGTCTCGGCCTCGGCGGCAATGAGAGCTACCCGGATTTGTTTCAGCCCTATGGCGGTTTCCCAGATGGCGTGAAAGTCGAGAACGGCCACATCGTGATGCCGGATATGGGCTTCTGATTTGACGAAACGTTACCTGCCGTTTCCGCGACATCCGCCGCCGGGGCCGATGTGATAGCCGCGCGGACAAGGATGCGCTGCCGGGTCGGCGAAGTTCTTACGGCATCCCTCGAAAGGGCCACGATGAAAGCCGGGGCCGCAGCCACCTGCAATCTGGATCGTTTCGGTGGTGACGGTGGATGTTCCGCCAAGCGGCATGGCCAGTGCGGGCGCGATTGCGGCGCTCACGAAGAATGCAGCAGCGATCAAGGTCTTCATGTTTCTCTCCCGGTTATGAATTAGCCGCCTGCGAACGCAATGCCGGCGCGAACTTCGCCGATCGCATTGTCGATCAGACCGATTGCCCGTTCACGATGTCCACCCTTGTTCGGGGTCGCCGCCTGAAGCTCGCCGCGCGCGCTCTGAAGAAACGCGAGCGCTTCGCCCATATGCGGTTGCGCGCCGATGGCGTAGCCGATGCCGACGCTGGTTGCGATAATGCCGCCTAGCAAAGCGATGCGGGCTGATGAGGATGTCGTCATGGGATTTTCTCTGTTTTGAGGAATCGTTTGAGAATCACGGACGAATTTGAAGTGTGGGTCCGCGCGCGACGCTAGTCGCAGGATTACGTCGGATTCTTGGACTCCTCGGCGCTGAGTTGGCCTCGCGCGGACTGACGGGCGCTGAGTGCGGCGAATTGGCGCGACTTCACGGCAATGTGCAATATTGCTGCAACGCGACTACACTAGTCTTGCTTCAGATTGAAGTTTGGCTGAGACTGCGATTGCCGTGAGCATCATCCGTAAGGTTCTGTCGACCGATCTTCTGCCGGCGCATTTGAACGACCGCCAGCGCTACATGACGTTCGCCGAATTGTTCGAGCATTTCTCCAATACCGGCGAACTTGATCCTTCGGATGACGTGCCTTTCAAGGCGTCGATGAATTCCATCGCTATCGGCACCACGCTGATTGGCCGCTGCGACGGCACGTTCAAAAAAGTCCGGCGCGAGAAACGTCAGATTCTAGCCACTAATGACGACCGCTATTGCCTTGCGCGCAACGCGCAATCTCACGACGCGTGGGTCGTCCATCGCGGCCGGGAGTTTCGGTTGCGTCCTGGAAGCATGGCCATTCTCAAGCTGGATGAAACATTTGTTGGCTCAGATAGCTCCAACCATAAGCGTTTCACAAACGTGCATCTGCCGATGCTGGCGCTGAAGGCCATGGTCAACAACATCGACGATCTTGTGGGTGTGGAATTTGCGTCCGGCGGCGCGTTATCGCTTGCGATGGATTACAGCGAACTCGTTCTCGATAACGATCGCGTCGCGGACGAGGCGGGTCCGCTCGTCGCGGCGCATCTGCTCGATCTCGTTGCGTTGGGTCTCGGTACGCAAGGTGACAACGCCGAGGTCGCCCGGGGACGCGGTTTGCGCGAAGTGCGGCTCACGCAAGTGCTCCTGACCCTCAACGAGCGATACGCTGAACCGGATTTCTCGGCACACAGATTGGCGACTGCGACCGGGCTTTCGGAGCGTTACGTCAACGAGTTGCTCTATGATACGGGTGCAAATTTCAGCACGCGGCTGCTCGAACTTCGCTTACGAAAAGTTGTCGATTTGCTGGCGCAATCCGATCAGCGAAAAATAAGCGAAATCGCCTTCGCCTGCGGGTTCAACGATCTGTCGTATTTCAACCGCTGCTTCCGCCGCCGCTTCGGGCTCACTCCGACTGCAGCCCGCGGGCAAAAACCATAGCGGACGATCAGGCTGGGACGCGGCCCGTGTGGTGACGCTCCCCCATCCACTGCGGGTATTCTTTCTTCGGCGCGCTCGCTTTGTCGAGTGCTGCAAGTTCGTCCGCTGAGAGTGTGATGTCGGCGGCTGCCAAATTGTCATTGAGCTGTTCGACGGTCTTGGCACCGACGATCACGCTCATGATTGCCTTCTGATGCAACACCCAGGCAATCGCGATGCGAGCGACAGATACTTTATGCGCTTCGGCGATAGGACGCATCGCTTCCACAACGTCGAACGCATGCTCCCTGTCGACCGGCGGAAAATCGAAAACGACGCGGCGCGCATCGTTCGGCGTCGCCACGTCACGGCCGAATTTGCCCGAGAGCAATCCACCGGCCAGTGGCGACCACACCATGATGCCGAGATTTTCCTCAAGCGCCAGCGGTACAATCTCGCGCTCCAGATCACGGGTCGCAATCGTGTAGTAAGTCTGCATGGTTTCAAACCGGGCATAGTCATGCTGACGGGAAACGCCGAGAGCCTTCATCGTTCTCCACGCCGGCATGTTGGAGCAACCGATGTAACGGACCTTGCCTTGGTGAACGAGATCGTCGAGTGCGCGCAATGTTTCGTCGACTGGCGTTGCGAGATCGGCGCTGTGAATCTGATAAAGATCGATGTGGTCGAGTTTGAGCCGCTTCAGGCTGGCTTCGACTGCGTCCATGATGTGCCCGCGTGACAAGCCAACAGCGTTCGGCCCCGGACCGGTTCGGACGCGGACTTTCGTGGCGATAACAACTTCGTCGCGTTTCACTTTGAGGTCGCGCAGGGCCTGACCGAGGATAGTTTCCGAAAGCCCCTCCGAATAGACATCCGCCGTGTCGATGAAGTTGACGCCTGCCTTCAGCGCCGCATCGAGCAGCGCGTTCGCGCCGGATTGATCGACTTCACCCATTTTCTTCCACATCTCGCCCTGACCGCCGAACGTCATGGTGCCGAGACAGATTTCGGAGACGAACATGCCGGTGCGGCCGAGCGGACGGTATTTCATGGGATGAACCTTTTCGGATTTGGAGCCAACGCTTGTTATCAAGCGAGCCGCGCGGGGGCAACACACGGTCGATTGATGCGCTGCGGCGTGCTTTGCTATCTACGCCGTTTGACGATTTTCTTCATTCGGGACTTCGAGTCCGGAAGGTCTCTGTTGGTCCGAACGATCGCATCGGCAATGCGATGCATGATGGCAAGCGCATTGCCGAAGACCGTCTCATCATGTTCAAGCGGATACACCACATAAGCGGGGAGCGAAAACTCCGGCGCGCCTTCTACGATGTGGAGACGTTTTGCTTCAATATGGGGACGCACGATACGCAGTGGAAAATACCCCGAGCCTTTATTGTTCAGCACATGCTGCAGACCGAGCCAGCCAATATTGGCCGTCAATGCCGGCCCGCCGAAGTTCGGAAAGAATGTGCTGTGCCGGGTGTAGAACTCCGGTCCCCAGTCGACATAGACGTAACCCGGCTGCGGCTCGGGCGCGCTTTTCGGGTTTGTCGAGACCATCACCAGCCGCTCGTCGAACAATTGCTCCACCTTGAGTCCCGGTCGGCTTTGCGGCGTATACATCACACCGATGTCGATGCGTCCTTCGATCAGTCCTTGCATCAGTTCGGGTTCGAGCGCGCTGTCGGCGCGGATCGAGACATTCGGATTACTCGCTTGCATCAGCGGCAGCCATTGCAGCAGAAATTCTTCCCACAGACCGATGCGACCGCCGATGGTGAGCGTGCCGCTGAATCCCTTTGGTATTCCGATGTCATGCCGTGCCTGTTCGACGGTGCGCACCAGCGCGGTGGCGTGTTTCTGGAATTGACGACCCGCAGGCGTCAGTGTCGTCCCCGCTTTGTTGCGGACGAACAGTGTGCATCCGAGCTGATCCTCAAGCGTGTGGATGCGCGTGCTGACGGTCGATTGACTGACGTGGAGCTTATCGGCGGCGCTTATGAAATTGCCGGCGGCGACAACGGTGAGAAATGTGCGGGCAAGTTCGGTGTCCATGGGGCCGCCTTCCAAAGCGCCGTTTGGCTGAATTCCTTTATATCTATAAAGTCGATTTAAAGATGCATAATTTTTCGTTTGTCAAAACTATTATTCAGGGCCACTTTCAATGGAAGGACCTATTGAGAGGAGTGACCGATGAACACGAAGAAGCAGGTAAGGCTGAGCGCGGCCAGCGTGGCGGCGGCAGTTGCGGCGAGCGGCAGTCCCGCGGGCGCATAAACAAATCGGGGCGAGGATTTCGCCCTTCCGATGTTGCGTTTCTACCCAAAGACTTCGGCCGACGATCTCGCGATCGCCGGCCTTTTTCTGTGATGATTTCTGCGACGGAGAGGCTGAGGGTAGCGCTTACGAATTGACGTGAATGAAATCGCGCAGCAGCGGATAAATTTCGTTATTCCACTTCTTGCCGCTGAACACGCCGTAATGTCCGACACCCGCCTGCATGTGGTGCACCTTGCGGTAGGCGCGCACGCCGGTGCAGAGATCCTGCGCGGCGAG
>JAPLPA010000224.1 GCA_026400415.1 Afipia sp.
CTCAACCAGCCAGCTTATCGCAAGGCGAAAATTCTTGTCGCGGGCGATAATTTTGGCTGCGGGTCTAGTCGCGAACATGCACCGTGGGCGCTCGCCGATTTCGGCATCAAATGCGTCATCTCCACTTCATTTGGAGATATTTTCTACAACAATTGTTTCAAAAACGGCATTCTGCCGATCCGCGTCTCGCAGGACGAACTCGATAAGTTGTTCGACGACGCAGACCGCGGCGCCAATGCGACGCTGACTGTCGATCTTGAGAAGCAAGAAATTCGCGGACCTGATGGAGGAACGATCAAATTCGAGATCGACCCGTTCCGCAAACATTGCCTCTTCAACGGACTCGACGACATCGGGCTGACGATGGAAAAAGGCAAGTCGATCGATGTGTTCGAGGCAAAGGAAAAAGCCGAACGGCCATGGCTATAGAATCATAGCTGTAGACCTTCGATCTTAAAAATCGAGCCGCAAGTTAATTTGCCTTCATCACAGCAATTGCGTCCGCAATTGCAATTGTTCGCTTCGCTATATCGACGTGAAGCCGTTCCACCATTTGTCCATCGAGCTGCACAACGCCCTTGTCTGCGTTCTCAGGTGCGTCAAACGCGGTTGCGATCTTTCGTGCGCGCGCAACCTCATCTGCATGCGGCGTATAGGCGGCATTTGACGCATCGATCTGACCGGGATGTATCAGCGTTTTGCCGTCGAAACCCATATCGCGTCCCTGCGCGCATTCTTTCGAGAATCCGGCGATGTCGTTGATGTCATTGTAGGGACCGTCGAGAATTTCAAGTCCATACGCGCGTGCGGCAAGGATACAGTGCGTAAATAGCGGAAGCATCGCCGCGCGTCCTGGCAACATCCGCATCCGAGTTTCACGTGCGATGTCGTTTGGGCCCATGACGAAACCCGAAAGCCTTGTCTTTTCATCGCGCGCCTGCGCCGCAATCTCCTGCGCGCGTAACACCCCAAGGGGGGTCTCGATCATCGCCCAGACGTGAATTGCGGGGCTAGCTTTCAATGCCGTGAGTCTTTGCGCGATGGTTTGAATATCCTCGGGACTTGACACTTTGGGCACCAAAATTCCATCGGGCGCGGCCTTCGCCGCCATTGCCAAATCGTCTTGCCACCAAGGCGATTCAAGATTGTTGGTGCGGATGAAAATCTCGCGCTTGCCGAAACCCCTCGCCGCGACGGCTTGTGCAATCTGATCGCGTGCCAGCGGCTTTAAGTCGGGTGCCACCGAATCCTCAAGATCGAGAATGATGCCGTCGGCTGGCAGGTTGCGAGCCTTTTCCAAGGCTCGCGCATTCGATCCGGGCATGAACAGGACGCTGCGGCGCGGACGGATCATGGTAGAGTTCCTCAAATAAAGGCGCCTCCGCGCGTTAGCATTTCACCGGCGCAACCGGAAGGCTTGTTCGTCCGTAGCGCTTAGGTTAGCCAATCGAAATCGTTTTGTGAGGTCCAATGACACCCTTTCCGCCTCAGCTTCTTGCAGGTTACCGCACTTTCGCATCTCAGCGGCTGCCCACCGAACAGGCGCGCTATCGCGAACTTTCGCGCGAAGGCCAATCGCCGGAAACGATGGTGATCGGCTGCTGCGATTCTCGCGTCTCGCCGGAAGTTATTTTCGATGCCGGCCCCGGCGAATTATTTGTCGTGCGCAATGTCGCAAATCTCGTTCCTCCCTATCAGCCGGACGGCGGTGCACATGGCGTATCGGCGGCGCTCGAATTCGCGGTCCAAGTCTTGCGCGTGAAGCACATCGTCGTCCTGGGACATGCGCAATGCGGAGGTGTGAAGGCCTTCATAGATAAAATCGCGCCGCTATCTCCCGGCGATTTCATCGGTCGCTGGATGTCGCTATTCGTCAAGCCGGGCGAAATCGTCGAGCAGCGCGAGAACGAGACGATGCAGCACTTCATCACGCGTATCGAGAAGGCGGCGGTATTGCGCAGTCTCGAGAACCTGATGACGTTTCCATGCGTGAACATTCTTGTCGGGCGCGGCAAGCTGCAATTGCACGGCGCTTATTTCGGCGTCGCTGAGGGCTCACTCGCGATGCTCGACGATGATACGAACGAATTTCGCCGCGTAACCGACGGCGCACTCGTGACCTAGTGCGGCTCTTTCGCGGACAGACGGTCAGAGAATGCTATGACGACGGTCGACAGCACGAAGACGACGTGAATTCCAGCAAGCCACGCGAGCTTCACCGAATCGAACGTCGCATCGATGTTCATGAATGCCTTAAGCACCTGAATGGCGGAGATCGCGACGATCGAAGCGAGCAGCTTCTGCTTCAGTCCTGCGAAGTCCACTTTTGTCATCCACTCCGGCCAGTCGGGATGGCCGGCCGGATCGATGCGCGAGACAAAATTCTCGTAGCCTGAGAACACAACAATCAGAATGAGATTGCCGGTCAGCGAAACGTCAATCAGCGACAGCACACCGAGAATAATATCGGACTCTGTCGCTGAGGGTGCATGCAGGATAAATTCCCACAGAAGCTGCACAAATTTATAAAGCAGCACGGCAAGGCTGACGACGAGACCGAGATAAAACGGCGCCATCAGCCAGCGGCTATTGAACAGCACTGTTTCCAGAGCATTCTCAGCGCGTTTCAGCGACGGGTTCGCGCGGTATTTTGCGGAACCCGGCTGACGCTCTGATGGCTTCTTTGACATTTCGCCCTTGCGGAATGAGCCGGTTAGGCAGCTTTCTGCTTAGCCTTGATCAGCTTGCGGTTCACGCACCACAGCACGAGGCCATTTTCCACCGTCGCATCCTCGCGAATGCGGCTGATGTAAGTGGCATCCTCGCCAGCTGCTTCATACGGCGTGACGTAGCCGCCCGGCTCGCGCTTGTCGATCAGGAGGCAGCCCGGCGCGTTGCGCAAGATATCTCGCGCTTCATCGACCGAGATCGGATTCTCGAATTCGATGTTGACCGCTTCCGAATGGCCGACAAACACGGGTACGCGCACGCACGTCGCGGTCAGCTTGATTTTGGGATCAAGAATCTTCTTGGTCTCCATCATCATCTTCCACTCTTCCTTGGTGTAGCCGTCCTCCATGAACACGTCGATCTCGGGGATCACGTTGAAGGCGATACGCTTTGGGAATTTCTTATTGACGATGTCGCTGTTCGTGTAGACCGACTTGGTCTGCGAAAACAGTTCGTCCATCGCGTCCTTGCCCGCGCCCGACACCGACTGATAGGTCGAAACTACCACACGCTTGATCGTGGCCTTGTCATGCAGAGGCTTGAGCGCGACGACGAGTTGCGCGGTCGAGCAGTTCGGGTTTGCGATGATGCCCTTCTTGGTGAAGCCTGACACAGCGTCCGCGTTCACTTCAGGCACGATCAGCGGTACATCGGGGTCCATGCGCCACGTCGACGAATTGTCGATGACAACAGCGCCAGCAGCCGCGATCTTCGGCGACCATTCCTTGGACACGGCACCGCCTGCCGACATCAGACAGATATCGACATCGCCAAAATCGTAATTTTCGAGAGCTTTGCATTTCAGGGTTCGGTCGCCATACGACACTTCAACGCCCATGCTGCGGCGTGACGCGAGCGCCACGACCTCGTCAGCCGGAAACTTGCGTTCGTCCAGGATGTTGAGCATTTCCCGGCCCACATTGCCGGTCGCCCCGACCAGCGCCACCTTGTAACCCATCGTTGACTCTCCGAAGCAAAATGCCTCCCCGCTCAAGCCGGCAGAAAGGAAAGAGGGGCGCTTCTATGCGAAAAACGGCCCAAATACAACGCAGAACCGGAATTTAGCCGAGTGTAGCGCATTGCGGCTGCAGCCGGAATTAACGCCGCGACAATTGGCCGATTTCAAGAAATGAAATAGCGCGCATGAGCCCGATCGTTCTCGATCAGCCCACTTTGGACCGGTCTGGATTTCACCCGGCGCTTCGCAGCTTTGCCGATGAATGCAATGCCGTGTTTGTGCGCATCTTGGCTTACGTCTGCGGCCTCGCGGTTTTAGCAACCATCGTGGTGGACCTCGTGGCGTCGGTGCCGGTCGGCGCGGCGATCCAGCCACCACCCGCGCCGGGATGGACCCCGGCCAGCCGCCCGCACCCGGCCTTCGCCATTAGCCAGCTGGATTTGGCTAACAGAACAGACGCTTACGAGATTCTGAGACATCCCGAGGGCGGTCGAAAAGATATCTTGCGATGGGCGGCGACGGCGTCCGAACCGGTGACTGCCGAAATCGAAATCTATCGGCCTGGCACCGAACTTTCGGCGTTCGCCGCTGCTGATGCCGATCTGGCGTTGCGTATGGGAATTCGCGGCGCCGGTGAGGCCGAAGCTGCTGGCGTTATCGAGACAAAATTCGGACCCGTCGCCTTGCTGCGCTTCGGCGGCGCAAATGCCGAACCGTCAAAATCTGAGATCTCGAAAGCGCAAGCCTGTATTGGGTTTCTCAAATCCTTCGACAGTCCGAAATTGCGTATCAGCGGCTGGACCTGTCAGGGCGAATCGCCAGCAGCCCAGCGCGCGCTGCTAACCTGCACGCTTAATCGCCTCACGCTGCTGTCGGCGGGCAATGACCCCAAGGTCGCTGAGCTGTTCGCCCATGCCGAACTGCGGCGCGCCGGATGCGTGGCTGGGAAAGCCGCCGCAGCCGACTGGGTCAACGGGCCGCAAGAGCCCGTCCTGCGCGGCCGGATTTAGCGGCGAATTACCCCTAAATCCCTGTGTTTCATGAAACATTTTGGCCGCGCCCGCCGTTATTGTCGGCCGGTGTGGCCGGTTTGACCTTGTGGCGCTATGACCCGAGCGGTTAAATAGGCTCCAGAATTTTGGACTTCCGTGAGGATATGATGGCTTTGAAATATCTGGTCGCCAACATCGGCCGCGCGACAACTCTGGCAGCAGCAGTAGCGATTGCGGCACTGAGCCTTGGTGCGTCAGACGCGAATGCGCAGACCAAAAAGAAATATGCGCGCACCTATTACGGTCCGTCGCAGGGCTACAACAATCCGAACTATTCCTACATGGCGGGGCCGCGCACGCGCGTTTACGTCACGCGCCGTTCCTGGCTCGACGCCGGCACTGAAGTGCTGCCGGGTGAGCGAAAGTTCACCGACTACGCGCTTGCGCCCGGTTACTCCTATGGCCGCACCATCGACCGGCTGAACCCGGGCCGACGCCCGCTCAACGACACGCCCTGGGATCTCGGCGGATCGCCGTTCGCATTCCCGCTTTACTGACGCAAAATCAGAACCTTACTTAAAAAAGCGCCCGGATTTTTTCCGGGCGTTGTCGTATGGCGGCAAAGTGACGGGAAACTGACCGACCTGGAATCGAATGGCGGGAATGTGTCGGCAGGCGGCGATTGAACCGGTGCGCAACCGACAGCCTCTAACGCTCATGTTGCGACAAAACGCGCGCTTTTTGCTTGCGCGACCGGTGCCGCTCCTTAAGATTTCCGAACCGATTTTTTCGATTTGACCGACAGATTATTTTTCGAGGTTCGGCTGTGTTCATGCGGCCTTTCATTTTTGCATTAGCATTTCTTGCGGCGAGCCAGATTCCGGCTCTCGCCGAGAAGCGCGTCGCGCTGGTGATCGGCAATTCGACATATCAAAACGTAACGCCGCTGACCAATCCGACAAATGACGCAAACGCCATCACCGCCACGCTGAAGTCAGCGGGATTTGACGTTGTGGATTCGCGCCGCGATCTCAAAGCCAATGAGATGAAACGCGCGTTGCGCGATTTTTCAGACAAAGCGCGCGATGCCGACGTGGCGGTGGTTTACTACGCGGGCCACGGCATTGAGATCGACGGCACCAATTATCTGATCCCGACCGACGCGACGCTCGAGCGCGACATCGACGCGCTCGACGAGGCCGTCGCACTGGACCGCGTGCTGACCGTGATGGAGCCGGCCAAGCAGTTGCGCCTCGCGATTCTCGATGCCTGCCGAGACAATCCGTTCAATAAGACGATGAAACGTACCATCGGCTCTCGCGCGGCGAGCCGCGGTCTCGCGAAGGTCGAGCCGACAAGTCAGAACACGCTGATCGCATTCGCCGCAAAGGCAGGATCGACGGCGTCGGACGGCGACAGCAAGAACAGTCCGTTCACGTCGGCTCTCGTGAAGCATATCGCCACGCCGGGTCTCGATCTGCGTCTTGCCTTCGGCAAGGTGCGCGACGATGTCATCAAGGTGACTAACAACAAACAGGAGCCGTTCGTATACGGCTCACTCGGCGGCGATTCCCTGTCGCTGGTACCCGCAATCGTCGCGCCGCATGCTCCTGCTGCCGACAGTGAAGCGTTCGTCCAGAAGGCTTATGAGCTTGCATTGCAGGTCGGCACGAGGGCCGTATGGGACTCATTTATCGCGAAGTATCCATCGGGCCTCTACACCGAACTGGCGAAAGCCCAGCGCGATAAACTCACCTCCGAAGCCGCGCGAGTGGCCGCGACCGAG
>JAPLPA010000398.1 GCA_026400415.1 Afipia sp.
CCGAGGCAGCGGATTTCTGGCACTACCGCGCATTGCGGAAATACAGAGACGGCCAAACCGGCGAACACGGCTGCCTGCAAGCCCGCAATGCTGTCGCAAACAGAACGAATTTCCCACTGCAATCCAGAGCTACCCAATGTCTCAAGCGCATGCTGACGGTAGATGCTTCCCTGCGGCAAAAGTGCAAGTGGAAGAGGCTTTCGCAACTCGGGCTGGCTTCTTAACCCGGCGACCCACACCAGCGGTTCGCGCCGTATCAATTCACCGCGTCGGAATTCGGGCTGGTTTGTGACGAGCGCGATATCAAGCTCATCTCGTTCTAGGGCTGCGTTGAGATGAACGCTTCTTGTACATTGAAGTTGAATTTCAACCGCAGGATGAGTGCGTGAGAAGTTATCTAGTACCTCCGGCAGCAGATACGAAGCATAGAGATCGGGTGTACCGAGCGTGACGCGGCCTGCAATGTTCGGTTTGGCGAACCGGCCGCGCGCCTCGTCATTCAATTTCAAAATTGAGCGCGCGAATTCCAGTAAAATCTCGCCGTCGTGAGTGAGACTGAGGTGTCTCCGCTTGTCGCCAAACAACGGCTTGCCGATCGCTTGCTCAAGCCGCCTGATTTGATGGGTAATGGCCGGTTGAGTCCGACCGACCTTTTTGCCGGCTGATGTCAGACCGCCTGTATCGACAATCGCAACAAACGTTCGCAGTAGCGAGATATCCAGATCTTGGCTCAATGATGAATTCCGCGAATGACGAAGATGCAGAATATCAATTTTGTCATAGTTGTTGCATCCTGCACTATAAGTAAAACGACAACCGCGCCGACACGGTATCTGAAAATCCTGCGACGTGGATCAAATGGACGATTTTCGCTGGGAGGCGACAATGAAAGCGACGCGAAGTTCTGCCTGTTGGATCACGAAAAGATTTGCACTTTTGTTGGCGGTTGCGGGCCTGGCGGGGGTTCTTGGCGGCAGGGCCAACGCTGCTGGTTATCCGGAACGGCCTATCGAGTTGATCGTGCCGTGGGGACCGGGTGGTGGGGCCGACCAGCTCGCACGTCTCGTCGGCAAATTGTTGGAACCGATCCTCGGCCAAGGGATTCCTGTCATTAACGTCCCCGGCGGCACGGGTGCGACCGGAATGGCCAAGCTGCTCTCGTCGCCGCCAGATGGGTATTCGATGGCAGTTTATATTGCCGACAGTCATGCGCTGCTCGCCGGCAAGACACCGCGCTGGCAGATGAATGAAATCACACCGGTTGCGGTGATGATCAAGGGCCCGTCTTTCATTTTCGTGAAGCAGGATAGTCCTTTCAAGTCTTGGGCCGATTTCGAGAAGGCCGCCAAGGACACGCCCGGCAAGCTCAAGGTCGCTACGCTCGGTTTCGGCAGTGTCGATGACTTCTCGCTGTCCGTACTTGATCGCGGCGGCGTTAAGGTTGTGCAGGTGCCTTTCTCCAAGCCGAGTGAGCGTTACGTTTCAATTCTGGGCGATCACGCCGATGCCTTGTATGAGCAAGCGGGCGATGTTGCGCAATTCATCGACGGCAAACAGATGCGCCCCATTCTGCTGTTCGGTGAGAAGCGCCTAGATGCGTTCAAAGATGTGCCGTCGTCATTCGAGCTTGGCTATAAGGTCGCTCTGCCGCAGTTCCGTGCCATTGTGGTGCGTGCCGGAACTCCGCCGGAGATCGTCAAGAAACTTTCCGACGCGCTCGCCAAGATCTCGGATTCGCCTGAATACAAAAAGTTCCTGCAAGATCAGTACGGCGCACCCGATAGCTTCGAGGGGTCAGCGAAGGCGCCGGCTTTCGTCGAACAGCAACTTGACGACATGAAAAAAACGATCACGTCGAACTGACATACACATCATGGACAAGGTCGTGATCCGCTCCATAGTACCTTACTTGGTAGGCTTAGCTATCGCCGTGGCGCTTTACGTATATGCGGGCGAGATCGTCTATACTCCGCGGGGTAACAGTCTTGGCCCGGAAGTGTGGCCTCGTCTTGCTATTCTCCTGCTGGGCGTATCTTGCCTTTATGAAATCGGCCGCCGGTTGATCATTGGCAATCGTGACGCGACCGGATTTCTTGAAGCTTTCGAGCGAGAGCAGGAGGTCGACGAACCGGAGACCTTGTATCCGCGCATGCTGCTCGGCGGTATCGCGCTCATGGTCGTTTACGCCGTGCTGGTCCCTTATCTCGGTTTCATTTTCGGCACGTTTCTTTTTCTCGTCGCGTTTATGTATATCGGCGGCTTTCGCGCGCATCGAACGATCTGGCTGACAAGCCTGCTGGTGACTGTGCTTTGCGGTGTGCTTTTTCTCCGCGTCGCCTATGTGTCGTTGCCACGCGGTGTTGAGCCGTTCGCAATGGCGACGGACGTGTTCTTCAAAATCCCGAGCATTTGGTAGGCAGCAAGATGGATGTTCTCACCCAACTCGGCGCCGGCTTCGTCCAGTGCATGTCGCCGATCAATCTGATTATGCTGTTTGCCGGCATTGTGATCGGGCTTTTGATCGGCGTGTTGCCGGGCCTAACACTCGTGATGGGCGTCGCGCTTGCGTTGCCGTTCACCTACAAGATGGATGTGACGCCTTCTATCGTGCTGCTCGGTGCCATGTATGTGTCTGGCACGTATGGCGGCGCCTTCACTGCTATCCTGTTCAAGA
>JAPLPA010000043.1 GCA_026400415.1 Afipia sp.
GCTCGAACCAACTATCGCTCGCCTCGCTGCCGCTGGACGTGCCGATGCAGCGATGAAATATGCGGCGCGACGATTGATCGGCTCGGGCCTGTCGCCCGCAATCCGCGTCGCGTCACGCGATACGGCTTCGACCCATCGAATGGCTGCCGCGTTGTTGTTTCCTCTTTCATGGGCAGACGTGAACACGCTCGCGAACAGTGTGCTGAAGCCTCAATTAACTAGTCCCAAATCTGTTGGAAACCTTTGATTTATTGCCCCCGTCCCATTTGACCAAGGAGAAGTTCGTCCATGTCACTTAATTTATCTGCTCTCGCTTCACAGCCGCGGCTTCTCCTAGAAGTGCCACTTAAGCCACTGCAAGGTTCTCGATTTCAGCCGACAGGGTTTCCTGATCTCGGTGCCGCGACTTACGAGCATAATCAAGTCAGCATGCTGCTCGTTGAGTCGGCACAGTCGATGGCCAACCGATTGGAAGCGGTTTGCTGGGATGAGGCTGCCGACGATCTTGTCACACCACTGCGTGGGCTGCCCTATGTAAAGGTCGTTTCAGCCAGCAAGATCGCGACAAACTCAATATTGGAGTCGCATCGAATCAACAGCCCGTACATTCTAGAAGGTACCGACAAATCATTCTTCGACAAACTCAAGGTCGAGCTAGGGGCAATGACAACTGGGCGTGTTGACCTTAAGTTGCTCGCCACTGTGCTGCTAAAGTACGACGCTAACGCGCTCGTACACGGAGTCTTTCTAGCAAAAAAGGAACTTGCTGGTGGCCGTTTGCGTTTGCCAAGAATGCTTTCTGCATTTATTGAGGCCGAGGAGGTCAGCGTAGTGGCCAGCGGCGGCGTGAAGAAGGACGAGGTCGACCCAAGCGGCGACACCAAGAAGGGATTTGGTCACGTGCCTTTCCACCGCGAAGAGTTCACTGCCGCAAAGATCACTGCCTTCTTTAATATCGATCTGGCACAACTTCGTGGATATGGACTGTCGAAGGAGGCGGAGACGCTGCTTACCGCGTTGTCGCTGTACAAAATCCAGAAAGTGCTTCGAGATGGCCTGCGGCTACGAACGGCTTGTGATCTTGAGCCATCGGGCGCCGTCGTGATCAAACGCCCGGAAACTGGTTTTACACTGCCGTCTGTCGCTGAGTTGGAGAAGGAACTACCTGTGTTGATCAAGGCCGCTTCTGCAAGTTTCGCAAGTCCCGTTGTCACAGAAGTTAAATACACAAAGGCGTGATGTTATGCTGGCAATTTCACTCAAGTTTCCCGCCAAACGTTTTCACGCAACACCGTGGGGGCGACAGGTCAACGAGGGCGCGGTCGAGTGGCCGCCATCGCCTTGGCGGCTGCTGCGTTCGCTCGTCGCGACATGGCACCATAAATTTCCGGATGTGCCGGAGGTGGCCATGCGTGATCTGGTCGAACGACTCGCGTCTCCACCCCGTTTTGTGCTTCCACCCGCTTCACAAGGGCATACTCGACACTATATGCCGCTGGTCAATGATGACCGGACTAAAGTCTTTGACACCTTTATTGCCGTCGAACCGGATGACGCAGTCGTTGCGATCTGGCCGGATATTACGGTAACGGATGAACAGCGACAGTTGCTCGATCAACTGCTCCGAGCCATGAGCTATTTTGGAAGAGCCGAGTCGTGGGTCTGCGGCCAGTTGCTAGACGAGGCACCAACGGCATTTGAAGTGAATCCTGTCGAACTGGGGGAGCCAGCGGGAGACGGTCGCGAATTAGTTCGCACACTCATTCCTGTCCTAGCCGATGAACATGCCACGTGGTACGCGAATACGCGAGAGGAACATAGACAACGCAAACTATCGGAAAAGATTGTAGCGGCAAAAGAAAATGGCAAGCCTGCGGAAGACTTGAGGCTCTCTGAGAAGGACGAGCAGGCGATTGACGACAGCCTTCCCGCCACTTTATTTGATGCGCTCCACGCCAATACCGCAGAACTGCGAAATGCTGGTTGGAGTCAGCCGCCAGGTGCGCGATGGATCAACTACACAAGACCCCAGAATGCGTTCGCCTCACGTCAACTGCATCGGAAGATTGTTCGTCAGGTACACACCCTGCCGACGGTAGCGAGGTTTGCGGTGTGTGGTGCCGTGCGACCACTATTGACGGATGCCATTATCATTGGCGAACAGGTCCGACGCGTTGTAATGGGGTGTTCAAAGAAAATGAATGCCGATGGTAATGCGGCTCTGGTATTCTCTGGAAAGAACAAGGACGGCTCGCCGCTGTCGGGGGGTCATTGTCATGCTCACTTTCTGTGTGAAGCGGCACGTGGTGATGGCCGCATCTCACACCTGACGGTCTTCGCGCCGATGGGATTTGATACTGCAGATGAGGGGGCATTCACAAATCTCGCACGTAGTGGCATATGGGGGCGTAATGGCTACGAGCTACAAATGGTGCTTCTCGGCGTTGGGCTTGCTCTTGAGTTCGGTGGCCTGAACGAGAAAGCTGGACAGTCGAGATTGCTGGCAACTTCGCACGAGTGGCAGTCTCGCACGCCGTTTGTGTTGACTCGCCATCTGACAAGGAAGGGCATGCCGACAGCTGAAGCTATTGCCGCAGATTCAAGGTTGCGCACAAAGTTAGTCGATGCGGTACGGTCTGAATTGAGTCTGCGGGAACAATTTAAAGCTGTTGCCCATGACGTCTTGATTGAGCCACTGCTTGAAAGGCAAAAAGCGGGCACAGATCTTGGTGGGCACTTCACAAGTTGGTTGAAGTTTCGTCGCGAGCGAGCGACGGGGGTTGGGTCACAGGCCGGGCTAAGCGGTTTTGGCTTTCGCCTCACTTTTCCCAAAGCAGTTGCGGGGCCGATTGCGCTTGGCTACGGCTGTCATTTCGGCCTAGGGACGTTCGACCCTGTTAAATCATAGCGACAGCTAACTAATGTAGTGGCGTTGCGGTTATGCCTGCGGGAAGTTGCAAGAACCTCGCGCGGGCTGGGCGGTTTGCCAGCAGAATACTCCATAATTTGCGACCTATCTAACGCGGAATTAAGCTCGGGCCAGCAGGGCAGGGAGGCTTTCTTCATCGCACGGAGAGCGTACCCGTTTAGTTCAAACGAGGACCCAACGTGCGTAACACATTCCTCGTCTGCTACGACATCTGCGACGACAAACGGCTGCGCAAAGTCTTTAAGACCATGCGTAACTTTGGCGACCATCTCCAGTACTCAATCTTTGAGTGCCAGTTCACCGCAATCGACTTAGCCCGCTGCCGGCATACGCTCAGCGAAATTATCAAGCACAACGAAGACCAAGTGCTCTTCGTCGATCTTGGCCCCACGACAGGCAGGGGCGAGCGTGTGATATCTGCCCTTGGGCAAGCGTACGTCGCCATTGATTCCCCCTGTATCGTCGTCTGAGGAATTCACTATGCCTGTTGCTGCTGCTCCCGAGTCGTTACCCGAC
>JAPLPA010000458.1:0-2196 GCA_026400415.1 Afipia sp.
GCATCGCCTCGTCTGGTCAACCGAGCCGTTGATTCCGAAGTTCAGCAAGATTTCACCGATGGCCGGCGCAGCACGTCTGTTCGGCAAGCAGGCTGGTGCAAATTTTCTGAAAGGCGTGTTCAAGGTCATCGCGCTCGGAACCGTGATGGTTCTGGTGCTGTGGCCTGAGCGTCATCGCGTCGATGCCATGGTGCTGTTCGATCCTATGGCGATCATGAGCGTCACCAAAGCGATTTCGACACAACTCATGGGCACGGTGGTGGCCATGCTGGCCGTGGTGGCGACGCTGGATTACTTCTTTCAATATCGCCAATGGTACGAGCGGCAGAAGATGTCGCTGCAGGAAATCAAGGAAGAGTACAAGCAATCCGAAGGCGATCCGCACATCAAGGGCCGGTTGAAGCAACTTCGCTATGCGCGCGCGAAAAAGCGCATGATGGCGGCGGTTCCAACAGCGTCCGTGATCATCACCAACCCGACGCATTACGCAGTCGCGTTGAAATACGAACGGGGCATGCCGGCACCGATTTGCGTCGCCAAAGGCATCGACGTGCTGGCGCTCAAGATCAGGGAAATCGCCGGCGCCCATAATGTGCCGATCGTTGAGAACGTTCCGCTCGCCCGCGCGCTGCACGCCAGTGTGGAAATTGATGACGAGATTCCAGTGGAGCATTATCATGCGGTTGCCGAAGTCATCGGTTACGTCATGAAGCTCAAGAGCGGGATCATGGGGCGTGGCTGATGGGGTCTGGTATGCAGCGATCCGCGGTCGTAAGGTTGTCTGCGTCCTGAAGTCCGATTCAGGTAACCGACGGCATATGACAACTTCTCGCGGCAGGCTGCGAAGCGTTCGATGAAATCCGATCAAGACGATAGAAAACATTCGTCCTTCACTTCCGTTCATGAGCCGCCCCGGCGCAGCGGCAGCATCTTCCTTGTGTTGCTGGTTGCCGGTGCGATTGTGGCGGCGGCCATCGGAATGATGACTCTCGGGCGTGCGCAGGCCCAGCCTTATATTATGGGTCTGCTGGCGTTTTCGGCCATGATCGGTCTGTTCACGCTGTTTGCATTCGCGGCGGGCATTATCCGCTTCGCGGGCGGTGCGACTGAGGATCCGATTGCGCGGCCGATTGCAGATCACGCCTTCGACGGTTTGGCCGTGACTGACTCTCGCGGGCATGTGGTTTATGCGAACGCCGCCTATCTGGCAGTGACGGGTGCTTCGGGTCCGAACGATGTCCGGCCGGTCGAGCGGGTCTTCATCGGCAACCCCGACGTGTCGGAGGCTGTGTTTCGGTTGTTGAAGGCTGCACGCGAGGGCAAACGCCAGCAGGAGGAAGTGCGCGTCGCAGGTGCAGATTCGGCGCACGGCCGATGGCTGCGCATGCGTGTGCGTCCTCTCGGCGCTGGAAAACGCGAGCAGAAATTCGCCGTGTGGTCGATTGCGGACATCACCCGCGACCGCGAACGGCAGGAAGACGTCTTTCAGGAGCTGCAGCACGCCATCGAATATCTCGATCATGCGCCGTGCGGATTTTTCTCCGTCAATCCGGCCGGCGAGCTCGTCTACGTCAACGCAACGCTGGCGAACTGGCTCGACTACGATCTCGCCGAAATCGGTTCGGGCGGCCTGAAGGTTGCTGACATTGTCTCGGGCGACGGCGCGTCGTTGCTGACGTCGATCGTCCCTGAACCCGGCGAAGTCAAAACCGAAGTCTTCGACGTGGATTTGCGAATGCGCAACGGCAAGACCGTGCCGGTGCGTCTCTATCATAAGCTTGCTTTCGGCGCTGACGGAATTCCCGGCGCGTCGCGCACGCTCGTCATCAATCGCGCACAGGAAGACAATTCCGATCCGCAGCGCGCAGCGGAAGTGCGCTTCATGCGCTTCTTCGACCATACCCCAATGGCAATCGCCACAGTGGACAAGGCCGGCGACATCGTTCGCGCCAATGCGCGCTTTGCCAAGCTGACCCAAAGCCTGTCGCCCGCGGGGACGTCAAGCAAGTCGATCTTCGCGGTGGTCCATGAGCGCGACCGCAGCGAATTGATCGGCGCGATCAACAAGGCGGCGGACGGGCAGGGCGATATCGCTCCCGTCGAAGCGGCGCTCGACAGCGCCAAGGAGCGCTGGGGCCAGTTCTTCGTAACCTCCGTGGAGCACGATGCGGGCGATGCGGAAGCCGCCATCGTCTA
>JAPLPA010000458.1:2225-2780 GCA_026400415.1 Afipia sp.
AGACGACCGAGAAGCGCACGCTGGAAAACAGCTTTGCGCAGTCGCAGAAAATGCAGGCGGTGGGTCAGCTCGCCGGCGGCATCGCCCACGATTTCAACAACGTGCTGTCCGCCATCATGATGGCCAACGATTTCCTGCTGAACGCGCACAAGCCGACCGATCCGTCGTTCCAGGACATCATGCAGATCAAGCAGAATGCCAACCGCGCCGCGGCGCTGGTGCGGCAGCTGCTGGCATTCTCCCGCAAGCAGACGCTGCGTCCGCAGGTGCTCGACATCGGCGACGTGCTGTCCGACGTCAACGTGCTGTTGAAGCGGCTGGTCGGCGAGAAGGTGAAGCCCGAATTCGTCTACGGCCGCGACCTGTGGCCGGTGAAGGCCGACCTCTCCCAATTCGAGCAGGTGATCGTCAACCTTGCGGTGAACGCCCGCGACGCAATGCCGGAAGGCGGCAAGCTCACCGTCCGCACCGCCAACATGAGCGCGAAGGAAGCCGAGCGCGGCGACTTCAAGGGCATGCCGGCGGCGGACTATGTCTGCATCGAGGTGAGCGATA
>JAPLPA010000266.1 GCA_026400415.1 Afipia sp.
ATGGCGCTGATGCCGGTCGCCGATGCGCTGCAAGCCGTGCTCGACGGCGTAACTCGTCTCGCAGAAGAGACCGTTGCTCTCGACGATGCATTTCATCGCACCCTGGCGCGCGATGTTGTCGCCTTGCGCACACAGCCGCCTGCCGACATGTCGGCAATGGATGGCTACGCGGTCCGCTGCGCCGATGCCACGCTCAACGCAAAACTGAAGGTGATCGGCGAAGTCGCCGCAGGCAAGCCGTTCGACAGGACGGTCGGTGCCAATGAAGCCCTGCGGATTTTCACTGGCGGCGTTGTACCGGCCGGCGCTGACACCATCGTGATTCAGGAAGATACCGAAGCAAGCGGCGACACAGTTACGATCAAGGAAGCCGCGCGGCTGAGACGCCACATCCGCAAAGCGGGTATTGATTTTCGCGAAGGCGACGTGCTGATCCCGAAAGGCACCCGCCTCTCCGACCGCGACCTCGCCCTCGCCGCCAGCGCCAACCATCCACATCTTCTCGTTCACAGGCGTCCGAAAGTCGCGCTGTTGGCGACCGGCGATGAACTGGTGATGCCTGGGTCGATTCCGGGGCCGGGCCAGATCGTTTACTCCAACGGCTATGCGCTGCGCGCACTTGCACATGATGCCGGCGCCGAGGTGATAGATCTCGGCATCGCGACCGATACTCTGGACGCAACCACTGCCGCGATCCGCAAGGCGCGCGACCTCAATGCCGATGTTCTGGTCACGACCGGCGGCGCATCCGTCGGCGACCATGATCAAGTGAAACGCGCACTGGAATCCGAAGGCACCAAGATGGCGTTCTGGCGTATCGCGATGCGCCCCGGCAAACCGATGATGAGCGGCAAGCTCAAGGCGATGCATATTCTCGGCGTGCCGGGAAATCCCGTGTCGTCCTATGTGTGCTCGTTTCTGTTTCTGGTGCCGCTGATCCGCGCGTTGTCGGGCGCGACGATGATCGATCATCCAATCGAATCCGCCGTGCTCGGTCGCGATCTCGCAGCCAACGACATGCGGCAGGATTATCTGCGCGCGCGGCTTGATGTCGACGGCGACGGCAATCTGTGCGCAACGCCCGTCGACCATCAGGACAGCTCTTTAATGGCCAATCTCGCATTGGCCCAGGCGCTGATTATCCGCCTGCCGCACGCACCTGCCGCTCCCAAGGGCGCGTCGGTCAACCTCCTCAGACTTCCCCGCTAGAAACTCCGCTTCGTTCACCCAAAATTAAGTGGTTGCGGAACACATATGGAACATATAGTGTTCGTTCATGATTTGTTTCGACTGACTCGCGCCCCGCAATGGCACGGTCACCGAGCGATCCGGGGATAACGGGGATACCTTCAGATGCTGACACGCAAACAATACGAGCTTCTGCGGTTCATTAATGAACGGCTTAAAGAGGCAGGCGTCCCGCCCTCCTTCGATGAAATGAAGGATGCGCTCGACCTGCGGTCGAAGTCCGGCATCCATCGGCTCATCACGGCACTGGAGGAGCGTGGCTTCATCCGCCGCCTCGCCAACCGTGCCCGCGCCATTGAAGTCATCAAGCTGCCCGAGATTGGCAATGCCAATGGTGGCGGCAAGCGAGGCTTCAACCCCAGCGTCATCGAAGGCAATCTCGGCAAGGTCCGCAGCGGCGGATCGGCAGAGGCCGATAACAGCAACGTCGCGGTGCCGGTCATGGGCCGGATCGCGGCCGGTACGCCCATCGAAGCCATCCAGACACGCAGCCACACCATCAGTGTTCCGCCCGACATGCTCGGCTCCGGCGAACACTACGCGCTCGAAGTGCGCGGCGACTCGATGGTCGAAGCCGGTATCCTCGACGGCGACATGGCGCTGATACAGAAGAACGATGTGGCCGATACCGGCGACATCGTGGTGGCGCTGATCGATGAGGAAGAAGCGACCCTCAAGCGTTTCCGCCGCCGTGGTGCATCCATTGCGCTTGAACCCGCCAATGCTTCCTACGAGGTTCGAATTCTGCCGCCTAACCGCGTGCAGATTCAGGGCAAGCTGATCGGGATTTATCGGAAGTACTAATCCTCAGCCTGCAGGTCTGTCTCTGCAGGCGTCGCGTCCACCGGTCGCGCCGGACGCCGCATCGGTGACGCGGTCTCCGGTTCTGCGTCCGCAACGGCAGGGGCCCAGGGCCGATCGACGCCGCGCGGCCGGATCGCCGTAATTTCGTACCCGCTTCCGGTTTTCCTCAGCGACAGCGTTCCCTGCGTTCGCAGCATCTCCTGACCGATCACAAACGCCGCGCAGTCGTACGGCGGCATGCGCGCAATCGTCAGCCAGCGACTCAGGCTTGAGCGTCAAGGCCACCAATCTGCCATCGACCGTGGGTGCGAGGCATCCGGTCTCGTCGCACGACACGCCGTCACTCAGTGCCGCGTCGCTCACGCTCCGCGAGTCAGCGTCGCCTGCCAGCCATTCGCGCACCAGAAACGCATCCTTGCCGGTTCGCATCACGCGGAAGCGTCCGTCCTTTCCACGCACGCCAACATTGTGCCCGTCGCCCGACACCAGAATATCGGGCTGCGGCGTGAGAAGCGCGCACACTATCGCAAGCACAATCAGGCCAGCGCCCGTCCATCGCAGTGGCGTCCTCAACAATCCGAGAAGAATGATGCCGATGCTCATTGCGGCCAGCGGGGTGGTGCCGAAGCTCGCCATTCGCCCGATCGCACCGGGCAAAGCTGCGACCCACTGCGACACCGCGATCATCCAGACGATGCCGATATCCATTAGTCGCCAGAACACGCCGTCAAATCCGAACGGCATCGCGACCAATCCCAATAGGCCTGCAGGCATGACCAATGCCGACACAACCGGCATCGCGGCAAGGTTTGCCAGCACGCCGTAGGGCGTGATGCGGTGAAAATGAAAAGCCGCGTAAGGCATGGTCGCCAGCCCAGCAATGAACGACGCCATTGCAAGCGCGATAATTTCCCGCCCGCCCCACAGCGCCGCGCGCGCCACCTTCGAATTGTCAGGTGCCGCAAACAAATTCGGCATGCTGATCTGTACGATCGCGACGAGACCGAGCGTTGCCGCAAACGACATCTGGAAACTCGGATGCACCAGTGCTTCGGGCGCGACGGCAAGCACGATCATCGCCGCCACCGCCAGCGTGCGGAACGTAATGGCGCGACGGTCCACCATGATGGCGATCAGCACCACCGCCGTCATGAAGTATGAGCGCTGGGTTGCGACCTCCGCACCGGAGAGCAAAAGATAGAATGTCGCCGCGAACAGGGCTGCAAGTGCGGAGTATTTCTTGATCGGAAACGTCACCGTTAGCATCGGAAACAACGCCAGCAATGCACGCACTGCGAAAAACACAACGCCCGCGACCACCGCCATGTGATAGCCGGAAATCGACAGCACGTGACCCAGCCCGGAAATGAACATCGCGTCGTTGACGGGCGTTGTGATGGCGTCGCGCCGCCCTGTTAAAAGCGCAGTCGCGATAGCGCGCGAGTCGCCGCTCAGCACACTGCGAATACGCGCATCGATGGCGTCGCGCATATTTTGCATCGACGCCGCGTATCGCAAATACGCACCGCCGCTTTTCGGAGCTTCGACCGTCTTGATCGCGCCCATCGCAAAACCCGATGCGCCGATGCCCTGAAAATACATATCGCGTCCGAAGTCATAGGAACCTGGCCGCAGCGGCGACAGCGGCGGCAGCAGCCGCGCCTTCAGCTCGACAAAGCTGCCGACATCCGGCGCAGTCCCCTTGCGGACCGAGAGCCGCACGCGCTCGATTTTGGTTTGTCCACGGGCAGCGTCCATCTCCTCAACGCGCAGCACGAAGCGATCGGTGCGCTCGCGTTCCTCATGCGTTTCCACAAATCCTTTGAGACTGGCCGACGATACGGGTTTCGTCAGAACGCTGTGCGCAATGCGTGAAGCCTTGAACGTTGCCGCCGCAAAACCCGAAGCGATTGCGGCGATCATCACGATGGCTGGAAAGGCCCGTCGCCTGCGCACAAGGAACGCTGCGATGCAGAGCATCAGCGCAAACGGCACGACCACTGACAGCACGGGTTCGCGGTCCGCCGCAAAATAGAATGCGATACCGACGCCGAACGCAACTGGGACCCACGGAAGCATCCGGCCAGGTCCGGCTTCTGCTTTCAAACATTCCTGAATGGTGCCGGTGATCGCGGGCCAGAAGCCGCTGCTAAAAGGCTCCAAGGCCTGCGCGGCTTTGCGCGGCTTTGCGCGGCGGCCAAGCGATTGCTTTACCCGCAAGGCGAGATGGCCGTCCTTGTTGTCCGCCCTCGTCGACCATCGCGCCGCCATGAAGCTAACTTGGCCGGCGATGCTAACGGGCGCGCTCATCCGCTGAACAGCGGAACGGATGCAGAATACGCAAAGGTATTTGGTCTAGCCGGCGGCGGATATTCTGGCGTAGCTGTCGCGCAAGCCCACGGTGCGGTTGAATACGAGTTTGCCCGGCGCGGAATCCTTGTCGCGGCAGAAATATCCCTGCCGCTCGAACTGCACAGCATCGTCCGAATTGTCGCTTGCAAGTGCAGGCTCAAGCATTGCCGACACGATCTCGAGCGACTTCGGATTTAGTTGCGCAGCGAAATTCGCCGGATCAGGCTGAGGATCCGAAAACAGCTGATCGTAAACCCGCACTTCGGCGGGCACAGCGCTTGCCGCGGCGACCCAGTGGATCGTCGCCTTGACCTTGCGGCCGTCGGGCGCATTGCCGCCGCGCGTAGCGGGATCGTAAGTGCAACGTAACTCGATGACGTTCCCGCGCGCGTTTTTCACCACACCCTTGCAGGTGACGAAATAGCCGTAGCGCAGCCGCACCTCACGCCCCGGTGCCATGCGGAAGAATTTCTTCGGCGGCTCCTCCATGAAATCGTCTTGCTCAATGAACAGCTCGCGTCCGAACGGAATTTTTCGTGAGCCGCGCGATTCATCTTCCGGGTGATTTACAGCGTCGAGTTCCTCGACCTGCCCTTCGGGATAGTTTTCGATCACGACTTTCAACGGATGCAGCACCGCCATGCGGCGCATCGCGGTCTTATTCAGCGTCTCGCGCACGGAGAAATCGAACATGCTGATGTCCACGGTTGAGTTGGCTTTCGCCACGCCAATTCGCTTGATGAAATCGCGCAAGGCTTCGGCGGGAATTCCACGCCGCTGCATTCCGGCCAGCGTCGGCATGCGCGGATCGTCCCATCCGGTGACATGATTGCCTCGCACCAGTTCGGTCAGCACGCGCTTGGACAGCAGCGTGTAGGTCATGTTCAGCCGCGCGAACTCATATTGATGCGGCTTCGACGGCACCGGCAGGCTTTCGAGACACCAGTCGTAGAGCGGCCGGTGATCCTCGAACTCCAGCGTGCAGATTGAATGCGTTACATGCTCGATCGCGTCGGACTGGCCGTGCGCGAAATCGTAACTCGGATAGATGTTCCACGCTGTCCCGGTGCGCGGATGATGCGCGTGCAGAATGCGATAGAGCACCGGATCGCGCAAATTGATGTTGCCCGAGCTCATGTCGATCTTGGCACGAAGCACGCGCGCGCCGTTCGGGAATTCGCCGGCGCGCATCTTGGCAAACAGATCGAGATTTTCGTCCGCGCTGCGCTCGCGAAATGGGCTGTTCTGTCCGGGCTCCGTCAGTGTGCCGCGCGTGAGACGCATTTGCTCCTGCGTCTGGTCATCCACATAGGCCTTGCCGTTTTTGATGAGATGCTGCGCCCAGCCGTAAAGCTGCTCGAAATAGTCCGACGCATAGTGAAGGTTCTTGCCCCAGTCGAAACCGAGCCATTTCACGTCGCGCTGAATGGCGTCGATATATTCCTGCTCTTCCTTGGCCGGATTGGTGTCGTCGAAACGCAAATTGCAATGCCCGCCGAATTCCTCGGCAATGCCGAAATTCAGGCAGATCGATTTGGCATGACCCAGATGCAGATAGCCATTGGGTTCCGGTGGAAAGCGCGTGACGACGCTCTTGTGTTTGCCGGCGGCAAGATCTGCAGCGACAATGTCGCGGATGAAGTCGCGGCCCGCTTCGCTAACAGGATTTTGCGCCGAATCGTCAGTCATTGATTGCCATCCAATTTGCGCCCTGTGTGCCAAATCCGGGACGCCGCGCCAAGGTGGAAAGAGCGCCGAAATACGGCTGCAATTCGCCCTGAGACAGTGCTGCGGGGGTATGATAAACGCCCGCCAGCAATCATGATCCGATCGACCCTTTGAAATGACCGAACCCGTCGTCACACGTTTTGCCCCCTCGCCGACCGGCTTTCTCCATATTGGCGGCGCGCGCACCGCGCTGTTCAACTGGCTTTATGCGAAGAAGCGCGGCGGCAAAATACTGCTGCGGATCGAGGACACCGACCGCGAGCGCTCGACCGAGCCTGCTATCGCGGCAATTCTCGAAGGGCTGAAATGGCTCGGTATCGCTTGGGACGGCGAGACGGTCTATCAGTTCCAGCGCGCCGCACGCCATCGCGAAGTCGCCGAGCAATTACTCGCTGCTGGAAATGCCTATCGGTGTTACGCCACGGCGGAAGAGCTGACGCAGATGCGCGAGCTTGCGCGCGCCGAGGGCCGTGCCGTGCGATATGACGGGCGTTGGCGCGACCGCGATCCATCGGATGCTCCTGCCGGAGCCAAACCGACCATTCGCCTCAAGGCGCCGACGACCGGCAAGACTGTTGTCGAAGACCAGGTGCAGGGTCGCGTGGTCTGGCAGAATGAGAATCTAGACGACCTCGTGTTGCTGCGCTCAGACGGCAACCCGACCTATATGCTCGCGGTCGTCGTGGACGATCATGATATGGGCGTCACCCACGTCATTCGCGGCGATGATCATTTGATCAACGCCGCGCGCCAAAAGCAGATCTACGACGCGCTGGCGTGGTCCGTTCCGGTGATGTCGCATATCCCGCTGATCCACGGCCCTGACGGATCGAAACTGTCCAAGCGTCATGGGGCGCTCGGTGTGGAGGCCTATCGCGCGATGGGCTATCTGCCGGAAGCGCTTCGCAACTATCTGGTGCGGCTCGGGTGGTCTCACGGCGATCAGGAAATCTTCTCGACGCAAGAAATGATCGATGCGTTCGATCTGCCCGCGATCGGGCGGTCCGCCGCCCGGTTCGATTTTGCGAAACTTGAAAATCTCAACGGTCACTACATCCGCACGTCCGACGACAGGCATCTGTTGAAAGCATTCGAAGACGTCCTGCAATTCGTGCCTAACGGCGCGGCCATCACAAGCAAACTGAACGACGCTACCCGCGCGCAACTTTTGCAGGCGATGCCGGGCCTGAAGGAGCGTGCCAAGACCATCGTGGAGCTGATCGACAGTGCGAACTTCATTTTTGCCGACCGCCCTCTAGAGATGGAGCCGAAAGCCGCCGCCGTGCTGACGCCCGAGACGCGGCAATTGATCGGCCGTCTTCGCGCGGCGCTGGAAAGCGTCAAGGATTGGAGCGCCGCGACAACCGAAGCCGCGATGCGGGACTTCGCCGAGCAGAACGGGCTGAAACTTGGCGGCGTCGCCCAACCCTTGCGAGTGGCATTGACGGGCCGGACCACCTCGCCGGGCATCTTCGACGTGCTGGCGGTTCTGGGGCGGGACACCTGCCTCGAACGGTTGCAGGATCAGGCCGCCAGTTAGCAGAAAAGTGCCCCTGTCGAAGGATCAATCTGCCCTATCTTGCAGCGCACACAGCAATAAGCTACCCATTTAACCAATGGTTCTGGGACAATTGGCTCGCAGCGTCCTATATGGCGTCCGTAAGCCTCGTTTGCCCTGTGTAACTCTGTCATCGGGGACTGTGCGATGGATGCGAAAACCAATACCAAAAAGGCAACCCTGACCGTCGATGGCAAGTCCGTCGATTTTCCGGTCATGAGCGGCAGCGTCGGCCCGGACGTCATCGACATCGGCAAGCTTTACGCCCAGACCGGCATGTTCACCTACGACCCCGGCTTCACCTCGACGGGCTCGTGCGACTCCAAGATCACCTATATCGACGGCGACGCCGGCATCCTTCTTTACCGCGGCTATCCGATCGCACAGCTTGCCGACAAGGGCGACTTCCTCGAGACCTGCTACCTGCTGCTCGAGGGCGAGTTGCCGACGGCCGCTCAGAAGGCCGATTTCGACTATCGCATCACGCGCCACACCATGGTGCACGAGCAGATGGCCCGCTTCTTCCAGGGCTTCCGCCGCGACGCGCACCCGATGGCGGTGATGGTCGCCTCGATCGGCGCGATGTCGGCCTTCTATCACGACTCGACCGATATCTCGGACCCGCATCAGCGCATGATCGCC